>JBOHRM010001097.1:0-2220 GCA_050732715.1 Longimicrobiales bacterium | reverse complement strand
GGCGGCCGCGCCCGCGGCGAGGGTGCCCAGAAACGTGCGCCGGTCGAGGTACAGCCGCTCCGGCGTGATCTCGGAGGACGGGATATCGTTCGGCTTGGCGATCAACATGGGCGCACCTCGTTATGCGGGCTGGGAGCAATGGGACCCTTGCTCCACGCGACTTGCCTCATGTGGGGAACCCGGGACCCATGCCCCACGCGACTTGCGTCGCGCCGGGACCCTGAATCCTGGGCCGGCTCCCCAGGATTCGGGGCCGGCCCGACCGCGACGCTTGTTAAACGCACTCCTCATGGGTTATGTTCCCCGCATCCCCCCGGAGCATAGGTGCGCCCCGTGCGTCCGCGATCGGTGATCGGTTGCACATGCATGTGGTGGGCGCGAGGTACGCGCTGCGATGGCGCGTGCCTCGATCGAAACCTGTCGCAAAGGAGGACAGATCATGCGGTCATGGAACACCCGCGGCTCGAGCGTCGCACGTGGTGGCGCCGTCCTGTCGCTTGCGGTGTTGGCTAGCTGTGGCTATGCCAAGCGCGACGACGTGGACGCCGAGTTCGCGCAGCTCCGGTCGGAAGTGGAGAGTGCCGATCAGGCGCTCGACCAGCGCATCGGTGACGTGGATTCGAGGGTGAACGGGCTCGAGCAGCGGACTGCCGCGCTCGAGCAAGATCTCCAGGCGCTGCGCAACGATTTCAACACGACGATCGAGCGCATGGAGGGTTTGCTGTCGTTTGCGGTGCCGGTCAACTTCGAGTTCGACGAGGCGATCGTGCGTGGGCCGGACCAGGAGGTGCTGGCGCGGTTCGCAGCGGTGGTCATGGAGTACTACCCGAACGCGGTCGTGACCGTCGAGGGTTTCACGGACCCGGTCGGCAGCGTCGAGTACAATCAGCAGCTCGGCTTGCGTCGCGCGGAGGCCGTGAAGGAGCTTCTGGTCCACAACGGCTTGGTCGACGCGAACGTCCGGGCGGTCAGCTACGGCAAGTCGGCCGACCGGCTGCTCTCGCAGGAGGGAGGCCCGGACCGTGGCGAGGAGAACCGGCGTGTATCGCTGGTGATCGACTACACCGGGACCGGCCTGATGATGGCGCCAGAGACCGTCACAACAACCATGGAGCGGGCGACGGGCTGACGCACGGCGGCCCGTGCCGCATCAATCGAAATGATGAATGATGAATGCGGAATGATGAATATTTCGCATTCATCATTCCTCATTCGTCATTTGTTAGTGCGGCCGGGCCCCGGTCCCGAGCCTGACCGGGCCTGCCTCGCCCGTAGCTGCACCCAATGAGAATCTGGTTGCGCAGTGCCGCAGTTCTGACCGTCTCGGTGTTCGCGAGTGCGTGCGCGACGTTGCGCGGCGGTCGGCACGACGTGCCGGCGGTCGACGTTGTCGAGGTGGGCATCGCGGAGATTCATGAAGCGATGCGCGCCGGCCAGCTCAGTTCGACTCAGCTCGTGCGCGAGTATCTGGCGCGCATCGCGGCGTACGACACCGCGGGCCCCGCGTTGAACGCGATCATCACGACGAACCCACGCGCGCTCGAGGTGGCCGACTCGCTCGACCGGCTCTTTATGGCCACTGGCGAGCTGACGGGCCCGATGCACGGGATTCCGGTGATCGTGAAGGACAACTTCGACACCGCCGACCTGCCGACCACGGCCGGCTCGCTCGTGCTCGCGCAGACGGTGCCGCCCGATGATGCGTTCATTGTGCGGAAGCTGCGCGAGGCCGGCGCGATCGTGCTCGCCAAGTCGAACATGGCCGAGTTCGCGTTCTCACCGTATGAGACGGTCGGCTCTGCGCTGCCGGGGCACACGCGCAACCCTTATGCTCTCGATCGTGTCCCCGCGGGCTCGAGCGGCGGCACTGCCGCGGCCGTTGCGGCGAGCTTCGGCGCCGTCGGACTCGGAACGGACACAGGCAACTCGATCCGCGGGCCGGCGTCGCATACCGCGCTCGTCGGCATCCGGCCGACCATGGGGCTGACGAGCCGTGACGGCATCGTGCCGCTGTATCTCGACCGCGATGTCGGCGGGCCGATGACGCGGACCGTAGCCGATGCCGCGGCCGTGCTCGATGTCATCGCAGGACCGGACCCGGCCGATTCGGTGACCGCGCTCGCGGAGGGCCGGCGGTCCGACGACTATCGTGCGTTCCTCGTGCCAGACGCGCTCGACGGCGTGCGCATCGGTGTCGTGCGTCAGCTCGCGGACGTCGAG
>JBOHRM010001096.1:0-4503 GCA_050732715.1 Longimicrobiales bacterium | reverse complement strand
GTCCGAGAGCGCGGGCAGGTATGCACCGCCGGCGATGCACGGCCCCATGACCGCCGCGATCTGCGGAACGTGCAGGAAGCGCCGCATGATCGAGTTGTAGTAGAAGATCCGGCTCGCGCCGTATTGGCCGGGAAAGACACCGCCCTGGTACGGAAGGTTCACGCCCGCCGAGTCGACCAGGTACACGATCGGCACGCGACACCGCATCGCGACCTCCTGCGCGCGCAGCATCTTCGTGATCGTCTCGGGCCACCACGAGCCCGCCTTGACCGTCGCGTCATTCGCCACGACGACGACGGGACGACCTTCGACAACGCCGACGCCCGTCACCACGCCCGCCGCCGGCGCCTGCCCATCGTATCGATCGTGAGCGACGAGAAGGCCGAGTTCGAGGAACCGCACGCCGCCGTCGAGGAGCAACGCGATCCGTTCGCGCGCCGTCAGCTTGCCTTGCTTGTGCTGACGTTCGATCCGGCTCGCGCCGCCGCCCGCGCGCAGCCGGTTCTCGAGGTCGACCAGCTCGCGCGTCAGCTCACGCAGCCGCGACGGTGACGCGGCCCGCTCAGTCGCGCCGGCCACCCGCACCCTGCGCGAAGCGCTCCCGCACGAACCCGATGGGCACCGTGGTCGGCGTGCCCGGCCCGAAGAGTTTGTCCACGCCCATCGCCTCGAGCGCGCCGATATCCTCCTCCGGGATGATCCCGCCACCGATCACGATCACGTGCTCGAGACCTTCCTGCTTCAGCAGCTCGAGCACGCGCGGGAACAACGTCATGTGCGCGCCCGACAAGATCGAGAGTGCGACGACATCGACGTCCTCCTGCAACGCGGCCGCCGCGATCATCTCGGGCGTCTGATGCAAGCCCGTATAGATCACCTCGAACCCCGCATCGCGAAACGCGCTCGCGATCACCTTCGCACCCCGATCGTGACCGTCGAGCCCCGGCTTCGCCACCAATACGCGGATCTTACGTTCTTCCATTCTCCTCGGAGATTCCCAATCCCACGCAAACCTCGCACAGGTGCCGTTGACGTTAGACAGCGGGACGGGGGCGCCGCAAGAAGCCCGCCGCCCAGCGGGCCGAGTACCCGTCGCCGTCGTCGTGGTCCTGGCGGGTCACGGACGGCCGGCTAGCGGCTCAATGTCGAACGTGGGCATGATGGGTGCACTCCACTCTCGCATGAATCGTCGACCGGAACCGAACGGGGAATCCGCCGTCTGCATCGTCTACCATGGTCGTGGCGTGCGGCGTCGTGCGCTCGGTGTCCCGGTCACATGGCGGCCTGCCGCTGAGCTGTTCAATGGAAAGGCCTCTCGCAACGCTGCTGCGGTGTTGCTGGTGGACAATACGCTTCACGAACACATTCCCGACATATCCAGCCTGCCTCCCCACGTGGTAATCGTGGCAGCCGATGCCGAATCGGACATAGCGCTCGGCAACGCAGCGCCGCTTTCCCTGGTCGAGCCCCACAGTGAGAGTGCGAAGCAACGCGTTTTGGGCGCGGCGTGCGAGCTCGCTGCCGCTCGGGCGAACTCTACGCGTATGCGTCGACCGCCGAAGCGCGTGATGAGAGAGCTGCATGCCCTGAGGCGGATCGGCACGGAGCTCATGCTCGAGCGGGATCGCGAAGCACTGCTCAATCGAATCATGGAACGGGGGAAATGGCTCACCAACAGCGACGGCGGAGCGCTACTGCTACTCGAGAAGGACGCGCACGGCGCGCCGCAGCTACACCTCTGGATCACCGGCGTCGATTCCTTGCCCGACCTGCCTCCGCTCACCGCGGAGTCGGTCCCGGTAGACCAAACGAGTATCATCGGCCACGCTTGTCTCAGCCGCAAACCGCTCGTCATCGACGATGCGTACGCCCTGCCGTCGGATGCGGGCTTCGAACGGAATACAGAATTCGACCGACGGTTCGGCTACCATATTCGATCCATGCTGATCGTGCCGATGATCGACCACCGCGATCAACTGGTGGGCGCACTGGTGTTCGTCAACCGGAAGACCAGACGTGACGCAACGATCAGGAGCAAGGAGGCGGCTGATCGACACGTGCTTCCGTACCGGCGACGACAGGTGCGGCTCGCGCGGTCCTTGGCCGGCGACGCCGCGGTGTTGATCGAGAACGCTCAGCTCTACGCGCAAGTCGAGCACCTTCTCGAGTGCTTCGTCAAAGCGGCCGTTACAGCGATCGACCAGCGCGACCCGACGACCGCGGGTCACTCCATCCGGGTAGCCGCCCTAAGCACCGACCTGGCGGCCGCGGTCGAGCGCACCGGGAGCGGCCGCTACCGCGACGTTCGCTTCACGCGCCAGCAGCTCCGGGAGCTGCGCTTCGCCGCGCTGCTGCACGACTTCGGCAAGATCACCGTCCACGAAGACGTACTGCGCAAGGGGAAGAAGCTGCCGCCGCTCATGTTCGAACGTGTCGACGCCCGCTTCGACCTGATCCGCAAGACGCTCGAGGTCGAGTACTACAGGAAGCGAGAGAATCTGCTGCGCTCCAACCCCGACGCACACGGCGTCACGGCCCTCGAAAGTGATTTCGCCGAACGGATCGATGAGCTCGACCGCATGCGCAGCGTGATCCGCCAGGCCAACGAGCCCATGCTCGCTGCCGGACCGACCGACGCGGACCTTCTCGCGATCGCTCGGCACTCGTTCGAACGGGCGGACGGATCGATCGCGCCATATCTGACGAGCGATGAACTGCATTTTCTCCGCATCCCGCATGGCACACTCGACGCGCGAGAACGCGCCGAAATCGAGTCGCATGTGGAAGCGACTCACCGATTTCTCACCAACATCCCCTGGACCAACGACCTGAGGAACCTCGCCGTTTTCGCCTACGCGCACCACGAGAAGCTGGACGGTACCGGGTATCCCCGACGTATCCGCGCCGAACAGATCCCGATCCAGGCGCGCATCATGACCATTGCCGACATCTTCGACGCCCTCACCGAATCGGATCGCCCCTACAAACGCGCCGTCTCCGCCGAAACCGCACTCGCCATCCTCAGGTCGGAAGCGCGAGCGGGCCAACTCGACGTCGAGGTCGTGGACATCTTGATCGAAAGCCAGGTCTATCGGAGGATACTGGAAGAGGACTGGCGCCGCCTCTAACGGTCACACGCACCACCAGGCTGGGGTCGGCACGCCCAATCCCGCGCACGCGTCGGCAGCCGCCGTGTCTAGCCAATACGCGGTGTCTAGCCAATACCGCCTGGCACTCTCACGAGCAGACGACCGCGCGGTCACGGCCAGCTGATGCGTCGCCGGAGCAGGGCCTGTTCGGCAGGGTTCGCCGTCAACGCGAGCGCCAGGCGATCCTCGTCACGGGCCTCATCGGCTTGGCCGAGCTCGCGCAGCAGATCCGCGCGTGTAGCGTGATATAGATGATAGTGGTCCAATGCATCGGCGAGCTCGTCCAGCTCGGCTATCGCTGCGCGTGCGCCCGAGGTATATCGAAGAGCGATCGTGCGCTGGAGGCGAATGACGGGCGAGGGCGCGAGGTGCAGCAGCATGTCGTACAACAAGACGATCTGTTCCCAATCCGTGTCCTCCCAGCGCTCCGCTTCGGCGTGGCAAGCGACGATCGCCGCCTGGAGCTGGTAAGGACCGGGCCGTTTTTGGTGCGCGGCCCGCGCCAGCAGCGCCGCGGCATCGGTGATCGCCTCGCGGTCCCAGAGAGAGCGGTCCTGGTGTTCGAGCAAGACCAGGCTGCCTTCGACATCGAAGCGCGCGGCCGCGCGCGCCCGATGCAGCCGGATCAACGCCAGCAGGCCGGCCACCTCGGGCTCGGTGGGCATGAGCTGGTGGAGCAGCGTAGCGAGCCACTCGGCGTCATCGACGAGACCGCGGGAATGCGCCTGGTCGGCCGTGGACAGATAGCCTTCATTCAACACCAGATAAATCACCGCGAGGACCTCGCCCAGACGCGGGGCGAGCTCGTCATCGGCGGGGACACGGTAGGGGATCCCCGCAGCCGTGATCTTTCGCTTGGCACGCGTGATCCGCTGCGCGACCGTCGTCTCCTTGATCAGGAAGGCTCGAGCGATCTGGGCCGTGGTCAACCCGCACACCACCCTCAGCGTGAGCGCGATCTGCGCCTGCCGCGGCAGAGCCGGATGGCAGCACGTGAAGATCAACTGCAGGCGCTCGTCCACCGCGGACGGCACAGGCCACTGGAGCTGTGCGAGCTTCGAGCGGTAGTTGCTCTCGCGGCGGAGCATGTCCAGGCCTCGACGCCGGGCTACTGTGAACAGCCACGCGTCAGGGCGCTCTGGGATCCCGTCCACCGGCCAGCGCTCGAGCGCCGCGACCACGGCCTCCTGGACCAGGTCCTCGGCTGTAACGAAATCGCCGATGACACGCACCAGCGAAGCGGCGAGCCGGCCCGCGTGCTCACGCACCACGCGGGCCAGCTCGGCGTGCGAGGTCTCCGTCACGGTTGGGGCAGGTCGGCGGGCGCCGTCTCGATCGGGCGGATCTCCACCAC
>JBOHRM010001095.1:0-4332 GCA_050732715.1 Longimicrobiales bacterium | reverse complement strand
CGTCGCGCTCGCGCAGGTTCCTCAGGCTGCCGACGAGCACCCACGGCTTGAATAGCAACGGGCCCGACGTCGTCTTAAAGTACTCGACGAGCACGCGCGCGAAGAGCATCTCGAGCGTCGTCTTGCCGAGTCCCGGCGGCCCGTGGAACAACGTGTGGTCGAGCGCATCGCGCCGCCCGCTCGCGGCGTCGAGCGCGATGCGCAGCACCTCCTTGACCTTCGGTTGGCCGATGAACTCGGCGAGCCGCTGCGGCCGCAGCGACAGCTCGACGACGCTCTCGTCGCTCAGAGCCTCGGGTGTGGTGATCTCGGATCTCATGATCGGGGCAAACTTATAGCATTGCCACGGAGACGCGGGCAAGCTTCACCCCTCCGCGAGCGCTGTGCAGGCGTCGCGGTCGCGTCATGGGCCCGCCCGCTCGGCCCTCAGCGCGGTCACGGGATCGAGGCGCGACGCGCGGGTCGCGGGCAGGTAGCCGGCCAGGCCCGCGGCGGCCATCAGAACCACGGGCACCGTGACGAACGTCAACGCATCCGCGGCCGGGACACCGAACAGCAGACCCTGCATGGCGCGTCCGAGCATCCACGCGGCCGGGAGCCCGAGGAAGACGCCGGCCGCGGCGAGCTGGAGCGTCTCGATCAAGACGCGCCTCCGCACGACGACGGCGGATGCTCCGAGCGCCATACGGATGCCGATCTCCTCGGTCCGCTGCTTGACGGAATACGAGATGACGCCGTAGATGCCGAGCGACGCGAGAACGAGCGCGAAGCCGGCGAATCCGGCGAGCAGCATGACGATGAACCGTCGCGGCGAGACGGACCGGTCGATGATGTCCTGGATCACGACCACCTCATTCACCGGCAGGCGTGGATCCAGCGGACGGAGCGCCTCTCCGACCACGGATGCGAGGGCGCGCGCAGGCAGCGAGCCCCGCGCGATCACGTACACCGCACTGTGATCAGCGCTTTGCCGGATCGGCAGGAACAGCTCGGGACCGGGCTCCTGTTCCGGCGTGAGATACCGCGTTCCGCGGACGACGCCGATGACTTCGCGCACACCGCTTCCGCCGACGTCGAGGGCACGGCCGAGCGGGTCCCGTGCCGGCCAGACCGCCCGGGCCAGCTGCTCATTGGCGAGGATCACTGCCGCGGCTTCACCATCATCTCCGGCAGTGAAGTCGCGCCCCGCGACCAGCGAGAGCCCCAGCGCGTCCAAGTACCCCTCGCTAACGACGCGAACGTACGGATATACGCTCTCACGATCGCCGCCCGACGCCAAAGCCGCTGCACGAACACTCCATGTCCGGTTGAACGCCGCCGGCAGCACGTCAGTCAGACCGGCTGCCTCGACGCCGGGCGCCGAGCGTACGAGCCGGAGCGCCTCCGCGTAGTAAGCTCCTCGAGCGGCCTCCTCCTGGAACCGGCTCGGCGGGTCGATTCGGAGCGCGACCGCGTTCCTAGGCTGGAAGCCGAGGTCGACATCGAGCACGCGGACGAAGCTGCGCATCAACAGCCCGGCGCCGACGAGCAGGAGACACGCAAGAGCCACCTCGGAGACCACTAGCGCGCCGCGGATCCAACCGTGACGCCGGCCCGGTGACGAGCCGCGCCCACTATCCTTCAGTGTCTCGAGGAGCGAGGATGCGGACACGCGCACCGCCGGAGCGACGCCGAAAACAAGGCCCGCCAAGAGAGCGACGCCCAACGTGAACCCGAGCGCGGCGCCATCGACCCGCGCGTGCGTGAGAAGCGGGATGCTGCCGTCCATGCCGGATAGCGCCCGCGTGCCCACCACGGCGAGAAGCAGCCCGAGCGACGCGCCGGTGAGCGCGAGGATCACGCTTTCGGTCAGCATCTGCCGGATCAGCCGGCGGCGAGTTGCGCCCAGCGCGGCCCGGACCGCGATCTCCTTCTGCCTCATCGTCCCGCGGGCGAGAAGCAGGTTCGAGAGGTTCGCGCAGACAAGCAGCATCACCAGGGCCACCGCGCCGGCCAGGACGAGCATGGCGGAGCGGAGCCCGCCGCTGATGCGCTCGTGGAGCGGCGCGACGACCGGCGTGAAGCCGTTGCGTCCATCATCGGGTGCCCGGTCCGCGATCGCGCTTGCCTCCGCCTGCGTCGCCTCGAGCGTTCCCCCGCGTCGAAGTTTTCCGACGAGGGCCAGCGTGTTCCCCTGCCGATTGTTCTCGGGGCTCAGCGGGAACGGCGCCACGTAGTCGACGCGACTGCCCGGTGCGAACATCGCGGTGAAATCGAACGAGGCGGGAAGAACGCCGACAATCGTGGCAGGCGCGTCGTCGATCCTGATCGTGCGGCCCACAACACCCGGGTCCGCCGCGAAGCGCCGCGCCCAAAAGCCGTGGAGGAGCAGCACGGCTGGCGGGCCGGCTTCTTCAAGCTCGTCGGCCGCGAAGAGCCTCCCGAAACGGGGCCGCACGCCGAGCAGCTCGAAAAAGCCGTCGGTCACTTGAAGCCGCGTCATGCGTTCCGGCTCGCCGTCGCCCGTGAGCGTGTGGTCGCCCGCGCCGTCGAACAGCGAGTAACCCGCGACGCCCTCCAGCAGACGGCTCCCGGCCCGGAGGTCCTCAACGTGCGCGACCTGGACGCTCAGGCTGGAGAGCCGCTGCCCGCGTCCCCATTCGCCGTTCGAGATCCACACCAGCCGATCCGGATCGTCGAACGGCAGTGGACGCAGCAGGATCGCATGGGCCACGCTGAACACGGTCGAGCTGGCGCCGATTCCGAGACCGACGATCAACGTGGCAAACGCCGTCAGACCCGCATCTCGCTGGAGCGACCGGAGGCCGTGACGAAAATCCTGCACGATCGCCGCCGCCAGGTGCGCAGTCCTCGTCTTCCTTTCCATGCCCTGCCCTCCTCGTCGTCGTAGACGCGCCCGCGCCATCCCGAGCCGCAGCAACATCGCCACCCACAACACATCGATCGCCGCCCGAACGAGGACCACGCCCCGCGACCACGCAGGCCGGCCGGCGGCGTACGCATCGAGCAGCTCACGCAGGTCCTGGCGATGCTCTTCCCTGAATCTCTCGGGCAGCGCCATCACGAGAAGCGCGTAGATGCGCGCCAGCATGCTCATGATGGCACGTCCCTCAGACGCCGGCGCGCGATGCCGGCCAGCCCGGCCATCCGTTCCGCCGCCGCCATGAGCTCCGCCCGGCCGCGCCGCGTGATCCCGTAGTAGCGACGCCGCCCGCTGGCCTCCTCCGACGGGTCCGTGCCCGACCGCTCCGCAATGAGCCCTTCCGCCGTCATGTCATCCAGCGTCCGGTACAGCGTCGCGGGCCACAGCCGAACGGCGCCGTCGGTCTGATCGAGCACATCACGGGCGATCGCCAACCCATGCTTCTCTCCCTGCGCCAGCGCAACCAGCACGTGAAACCAGTTCGGTCGCAACACTCCGCTCGGCGTGTCTTCTCGCATCGACAATTATATCATATGTGATAACGACGACCGCGAAATTAGCGGACCGGATGGGGGCTGTCAATGACGGTGCGGCACACCGGGCACACCGCGGCATCGGCACGCGTCAGGCGGTGCCGCGGTGACCCGGGGTGTCGATCGTGGAAGGTGGGGTTCAGCGCCGCCGATCAGTACAGCCGATTCACCCCTCGTAGCGGAACGAGACGTTGATTCGCGCGCGGTACGCGCGGACCTTGCCGTCCTCCAGTTGCAGATCGAGCTTGATGACCTCGGCGATGCGCAGATCGCGCAACGTCTTCCCCGCGCGGTCGACGGCGTTCGTCGCCGCCTTCTCCCATGACTCGGTGCTCGTGCCCCCGAGCTCGATGACCTTGTAGACGCTATCCGCCATGATCGGCCTCCGGCTTGGAGTGTGAGCGGCGATGGTTCACGACGCAGGGTGAATGATGCGAGGGCGCCGCGCGCGTGGCAATTACCGACGTGCACGCGCGTGAGCCGCGGATCAGAGCGCGAGCTCCCAGGTCTGGCCGATCAGGTCGTGGCCGAAGCTGTGGTGCGGTTTCTCGCGCACGAGACGGTAGCCTTCGGCTTCGTAGATGCGACGGGCGGCGTGGAGCACGCTGTTCGTCCACAGCGTGATCTTCTCGTATCCCGTCTGCCGCGCGAACCTCGTGCACTCGTGAACGAGCCGCCGCCCGATGCCCAGGCCGCGTGCCTCGGGCTCGACCAGCAGCAGCCGCAGCTGGGCGACGCCGTCGCGGTCAGGGTGGCGTACGAGGAACACCGATCCGACGTTCTCGCCGTCCTTTTCGGCGATCCAGCAACGCTCACGCACGGGATCGAAGCTGCGGATGAAGTGCGCGACGATCTCGGCGACCAGCGCCTCGAACT
>JBOHRM010001094.1:0-3121 GCA_050732715.1 Longimicrobiales bacterium | reverse complement strand
GCGTTGACGAAGCCTATGTCGGACAGCTCGACCGAACGCACGGTTGGTACGCTCAGGATCCGGATCGATCGACTCTTGTGCGTCGGGTTCGGTGACTGCATCGACGCGGCGCCCGACGTGTTCGAGCTCGCCGAGGATGGTATCGTCACGTTCACGACGCGCGGCGACGACGCCGATCGCGGCCGCTTGATCCGCGCCTGCGACGTCTGCCCCGTCGATGCTTTGAGCGTCTTCGACGAAGATGGCACGCAGCTCGTGTGACGCTGCCAAAGCGCGGGGGCGGATCCGTCCTGGTGGATGGAGCGGTCTTCAAAACCGTCATGACCCGGCTGAACCCCGGGCCGGTAGGTTCGATTCCTACACGCCCCCGCCATTTTTCTCGACCCCTCTCCGCCGGCTGGCGCGCTGCGGAGGCGGGCGCAGATCACCGCCGGTTCCCCCGTTCGAACGGATCCCTTGAACGTCACCGCAGGCGATGTCGCGCGGCGAGCGCGTGATGCCGGCGACGTCATCGTCATCTTGAACCCGACGTCCGGCGCGGGCAGAGGCGCGCGCATCGCGGCCGAGATCGGGACCGAGCTGCAACGGCGGGGCGTGCCGTTCCAGCTGTTGCGCACGGAGCACGCGGCGCACGCGCGCTCGCTCGCGTACGCGGCCGCATCCGAGCGCGTTCCCGTGGTGGTGGCGGCCGGCGGCGATGGTACGATCCATGACGTGGCGAACGGGATATTGAGCGCCGGCCGCGACGCCGCCACCGCGCTCGGCGTGATCCCGATCGGCCGGGGGAACGATTTCGTGAAGGTCGTGCCGGGAACGACTCCGCGCCCGCGCGCGTACGACACCATCGCCGCGCGTGCCGAGCGGCGGCTCGACGTCGGGCGCGCCGAGTGGGACGGAGGGAGCGAGTACTTCCTGAACGCGATGGGCACCGGCATCGACGTCGAGGTCGTGCGGCAGATCGCGCGGCTCGGGAATCTTCCCGCCGGGCTGGTGTACATCGCGGGGCTCGTCCGCGCGCTGGCCCGTTACGATTCGATTCCGCTCAGGGTCACGGTGGACGGACGACGCGTCGAGCGGAAGGTCATGCTGATGGCGGTCGCGAACGGGTGCTCGGTCGGCGGCTCGTTCCGGCTCTGCCCCGACGCCCGACCCGATGACGGCGTGCTCGATGTCTGCATTGTCCGCGAGGTCGGTCTCGTGCGCGCCGCCTGGTTAGCCTCACGGTTCGTCGGCGGCACGCACGGCGCTTCACCGGCGGTCGAGATCGTGACGGCGCGAGAGGTCGAGGTCGAGGTGATGGGTGACGCGTCGCTCTTCCTTCAGCTGGACGGAGAATTGCGGGAACCGCCGGACGCACGCGTGGCCCGGGTCACGGTCGAACCGGGCGCTTTGCGCGTGCTCGCGCAACCGCCGGCATACGAGAACAGGACGTAGGAGTTGGCTTTGAGAAGGGGTCTGGTCATCGGGCTCTTCGTGGTGGGAACGCTGGGCGCGGTCTTCCCGGCCGCGCCGGCGGCCGCACAGCGATTTCCCGCGGAAGCGCTGGACAGTATCGCGACCGACACGCTGCGCGGGCCTTCGCCCGGCGGCGCGTTTTTTCGCTCGGTGATCGTGCCGGGTTGGGGCCAGGCCAGCGCCGGCTCGTATACGCGCGGCGCGGTCTGGTTCGCCATCCAGTCCACGAGTTGGTACATGCTGCTCAAGACGATCGGGCAGTTGTCGGAGATCGAAGGCATCGAGCGGCGCCGCGTGGCGACGGCCACGGATTCGCTGAACCAGCTGATCGCCACCGACCCGGAAAGGGCGGACGAGCTCGAGGACCCGATCGAGTTCGAGAACGCCGTCGCCGCCAATCCGCGCGTCGCGGCCGCGCGTGATCTGATCGAGGCGCGAAGACAGCATCGCCAGGACTGGATCGTGTACACGATGTTCTTCACGCTCATGAGCGGCGTCGATGCGCTGGTTACTGCGCACCTACGTGGGTTTCCGGAAGTGCTCCTCGAGCCGCGCGCCGGTGGCGGGATGAACTTCGGCGTCTCCCTGCCGGTCGGCCGGCCGTGAGCGCGCCCAGCGCTCCGATCGGCGTATTCGACTCGGGCATCGGCGGCCTCACGGTGGTTCGTCGCATCGTCGACGAGCTGCCCCACGAGTCGATCCTCTACTTCGGTGACACGGCGCGCGTGCCGTACGGTCCCAAGTCCGCGGAGACAGTGCGGCGATACGCGCGCGAGGCGGCCAGCTTCCTGCTCTCGCGCGGCGTCAAGATGATCGTGATCGCGTGCAACACGGTCTCAGCGCACGCGCAGGCCGTGCTGAGCGCCACGCTCCCCGTCCCCGTGCTCGGGGTGGTCGAGCCGGGCGCGCGGGCGGCGGTGTGGGCGACGCGCACGAAGCGTATCGGCGTCATCGGCACGGCGGGCACGATCGCATCCGGCGCGTATGACCTGGCCGTTCGCCGGAAGCTTCCCGAAGCGCGCGTTTATGCCCAGCCGTGCCCGTTGTTCGTGCCGCTGGTCGAGGAGGGTTGGGTCGACCATCCGAGCGCGCGCCTGGTCGCCGCCGAGTACCTGCGCCCACTCCACGAAATGGATGTCGATGTCCTGATCCTCGGCTGCACGCACTACCCGGTGCTGCGTGAGCGGATCGCCGAGGTCATGGGCCCCGGCGTGACGTTGGTGGACTCGGCCGAGGAGGCCGCGAAGGACGTGCGCGCCTGCCTCAAAGACCGCGGCCTGGCGGCGCCGACATACGATGACGTCCAGCCGTTCGAGCTTAGGTGCGGTGCGGCGACATTGGCCCCGACCGTGCAGCCCGGGTCAGCCGCCGGGCGTCATACGTTCGTCGCCAGCGACTCGCCACTCCGCTTCCGCGAAGTCGGCCGTCGTCTCACCGGTGATCTCGTCCGCGCGGTCGAGCACGTGGACGTCGACGGCTACGGCCGCGCCGCCTGACCGCACCAGCGATGCAGCTCCGGTCGGCCGGCTCCGGCCGGGATCGTGACATACGAATCGTGCGTGATCCAGTCACCGGCGTTGACGTAGTACCGGCCGGGCGCCAGCTCCCGGATCGCGGGCACGTGCGTATGGCCGCAAACCACCCAGGCCAGCGTCTCGTCCTCGGC
>JBOHRM010001093.1:0-6151 GCA_050732715.1 Longimicrobiales bacterium | reverse complement strand
GTTCGGGCTTCTCGGACCCAACGGGGCCGGGAAGTCGACCCTGATGCGCACCATCGCCACCCTGCAGGGTGTCGATGCGGGCAGCATCTACCTTGACGATCTCGACGTGCTCCATCAGAAGCACGAGGTACGCAAGATCCTCGGCTACCTGCCGCAGGATCTCGGCATCTATCCGCGGGTCTCGGCCGAGGCGCTGCTGGACCACTTCGCCGTTCTGAAAGGTCTCGTCCGCCGCGGGGAGCGGCGGGAGGTCGTCCAGGGACTACTGCGGATGACCAACCTTTACGACGTGCGCAAGCGCAAGCTCGGCACATTCTCGGGCGGCATGCGCAGGCGCTTCGGTATCGCACAAGCGCTCTTGGGCGAGCCCGAGCTGATCATCGTCGACGAGCCCACCGCCGGCCTGGACCCCGAGGAGCGCCTGCGATTCCTGAATCTGCTTTCCGAGATCGGCGAGAGCGTGGTGGTGATTCTCTCGACGCACATCGTCGAGGACGTCCGCGAGCTGTGCAGCCGTATGGCGATCCTGTCGCAGGGCTCGGTGCTGCTCCAGGGTGATCCGCGGGCCGTCGTCGCAGGGCTCGAGGGCAGGGTCTGGCGCAAGGTAGTCGACAGGAGCGAGGTCGACCGATATCGGCAGTCGATGGCGGTCATCTCGACGGCGTTCGCCGCCGGCCGCACGGTCGTCCACGTGCTGGGTGACGAGTCTCCGGGCGACGGGTTCGAGCCCGCCGAGACCGATCTCGAGCACGTCTACTTCGCCGCCCTTCACGGCTGCTAAAGCCATGTGGAGATCAATCTTCTGGTTCGAGATCCGGTACCAGCTCCGGCAGCCCCTCTTCTACCTGGTCACGTTCTTCTTCAGCGTGCTGCTCTTCGTGGCGGGCACGGGTCACGGCCCCGGCGCGGCCGCGGGCAACCTCCACCTCAACGCTCCCGCGGTGACGATCGAGCTGCTGGTCAAGGGGATATTCCTCGTCCTCTTCCTGATGACCGCGTTCGTCGCCAGCGCTGCCGTTCGGGACTTCGACCGGCGGACCTCCGAGCTGTTCTTCTCGATGCCGATCTCGCGGTTCGACTATATAACCGGGCGATTTGCGGGCACGATGGTGGTCTGCTCCCTCACCTATGTAATCGGCGTGGGGGCGCTGGCCGCCAGCAGCCTCATGCCATGGCTCGATCCAGCACGCATAGGGCCCTTTCGGCTGGCACCCTACGCCTTCGCCATCGGCGTGCTGATCCTCCCCACGCTCATCGCCCTCGGCGCGGCGATTTACGCCCTGGCGAGCTGGACCCGGAGCACGCTCGCGACCTACCTCGGCGTGGTGGCCTTCTTCGCGGCCAACGCGATCGCCGGCATGGCGGCCTCCAAGCTCGAGCGCGAGTGGATCGGCGAGCTGATCGATCCCTTCGGTGTGTGGGCGCTGCGCGGCGCCGTCGAATATTGGACGATCGCCGAGCTCAACACGGCGGTCCCCGAGGTCGGCGGCACGCTTCTCTGGAACCGGATCCTCTGGCTCGGGCTGGGGCTCTTCGCTCTCGGCCTCTCTGTCGTGGTGTTCGATCCGTCGCGGTCTAGGACGCGTCCCGACGGGCAGCGCTTGGCGGACGAAGCAGCGCCGCCGGGAGACGCGGCGAGGCAGGTGCGGTTGCCGCCGGTCAGCCGAGCGTTCTCGCGGCGTTCCGTCGCCACCCAGTTTCAGCGCCAGATTCGGCACGAGGCGGCGAGCATCCTGAGGACCCTCCCTTTCCTCGGGATTCTGGCCTGCGGCCTTTTCGTCGTGGTGCAGGCGGCGAGCTCCGGCGGCGAGCTCGGTATGCCCGTCCATCCCCGGACCCACCTCATGCTGGAGGCGCTCCAGGGCGGTTACTCGATTCTGTTGTTGATCGTGGCCGTGCTCTACAGCGGCGACCTGATCTGGAAGGAGCGCTCGCTCGAGCTGGACGAGATCTACGATTCGGTGCCGACGCCCAACGGGGTCTACCTCGGCGCCAAGCTGACGGCGCTCCTGCTGGTGATCGCCGTCTTCCTGCTCGCGGGTGTCCTGGCCACGATCTGCGTTCAGCTCTCGCGAGGTTACGCCGACTTCGAGCTCGGTCTGTACGCCCGGGGAGTCGCGCTCGCCGCCGTCTATTCCGTGCTGATCTCGGTTCTGGCCTGCTTCTTCCACGTCGTGGCGGGCAGCAAGTTCGTGGGCTACGGGCTCATGATCGTCTTCATCGTCAGTTGGGACCTACTCGAGGAGTTGGGCTTCGAGCACCACCTCTACCGCTTCGCGAGCCTCCCACCGGCGCCCTACTCCGACTTCAATGGCTATGGTCACTTCCTGACTCCGTTCGGCTGGTACGGCCTCTACTGGGGGTTCGCCTGTGTCGTGCTCGTGGGGCTCTCGGTGCTGTTCTGGAAGCGTGGCACCGATGTCGGCTGGAGGTCGCGGTGGGCCGAGGCGCGCGCACGGTTCCGCAGCCCTATCCGAACGGTTCTCGCCCTAGGAGTCGTCGGAGCCGTGGCCACGGGCTCGTGGATCTTTTACAACACCAACATCCTGAACGAGTACGTGCCGAGCGGGAAGGCGGCAGAGCGCCGCGCGAGCTATGAACGGCTATACCGGCCGTATCAGGGCGCCGCCCTGCCGCGGATCACCGCCGTGCGTGCCGATGTCGACCTCTTTCCCGACCGGAGGAGGGCAGAGATCCGCGGCAGCTACCGGATCGAGAACGAGTCCGGCAAACCGATCCGCGACCTGCACCTGAGCCTCTCGGAGCGGGCCCGCGTCAACCGCCTCGATCTACCCGCCCACGAGGTGGTCCTCGAAGACCACGAGCTCGGCTACGCGATCTACCGGCTAAAGGAGCCGCTCGAGCCGGGCGCAGCCGTCGAGCTCGGCTTCGACCTCACGGCGGGAGAGCGTGGGTTCGTCAACCACGGGGCGGAGACTTCGATCGTCGGCAACGGCACCTACTTCAGCAAGCAAGACCTCTTCCCGGTCATCGGTTATGACGCCCGGCGGCAGCTCACCGATCGCGACGAGCGGCGGCGGCAGGGCCTCGAGCCGGCCCTCCACTTCGGCGAGATCGACGATCTCTCCGCCCGCCGCGACACACCGCGTGGCGCCGACGCCGACTGGGTGGACTTCGAGACCACGGTCTCGACGAGCGCCGACCAGATCGCCGTCGCTTCGGGCGAACTGCAGAGGGAGTGGGTCGAGAACGGACGCCGCTACTTCCATTACCGGGCCGAGGCCCCGATCCCCCACCTCTTCGCCTACGCCTCGGCGAGGTACGCGGTCACGAGAGGCGAGTGGAACGGTGTTGCCATCGAGGTCTACCACCACCCCGGACACGACGACAACGTCGGCCGCATGATCGACGCGGTCAGGAAGTCGCTCGCCTATTTCTCCGCGAGCTTCGGCCCCTACCAGCACCGCCACCTGCGGATCGTCGAGTTCCCGCGCTATGTCCGCGACGCCAGGTCGTTTCCCGGCATGATCGCGTTCTCCGAGGCGCTCGGCTTCAACGCCCGCCTCGATGGCGAGGACGTGATCGACTATCCGTTCTACGTCACCGCCCACGAGGTCGCCCACCAGTGGTGGGGTCACCAGGCGGTAGGCGCCAGCGTGCAGGGTGTCGCCATGCTCGCCGAGACGCTGGCGCAGTACTCGGCCTTGATGGTCATGGAGGACGAGTACGGGCCCCAGAAGATGCGCCGGTTCTTGAAGTACGAGCTCGACCGCTACCTGCGGGGCCGCGGCGATGAGCGAGGGGAGGAACCGCCCCTCGCCCTCGTCGAGCGGCAGGAGTACGTCTACTACCACAAGGGCGCGTTGGCCATGTACGCGCTCCGGGACGCCGTGGGTGAAGAGCCGCTCAACCGGGCGCTGTCGCACTTCCTATCGAGTGTCGCGTTCCAGGAGCCCCCGTTCACCACGACGGCGGAGCTGCTCGACGAGATCCGTCACGCGGTTCCCGACGGCTCGGAGCGTCTGGTCGAGGACCTCTTCGAGACGATCACGATCTTCGACAATGAGGTCGCCGGGGCGACGTACACCGAGCGGCCCGACGGCACGTTCCTGGTCCGCCTCGAGGTGGAGACCCACAAGCTGCGCGCCGACGGCGACGGGGTCGAGAGCGAGATCCCGATCGACAACTGGATCGACATCGCCGTCTTCGGCGAGGATGAGGAAGGTGGCGATGCCGCCGAGACTGTGCTCTTCCTCGAGAAGCGGCGTATCCGTGCATCGCAGGTGGCGTTCGAGATCGTCGTCACACGACGGCCCGTGCGGGCGGGGATAGACCCGTACAACAAGCTCATCGACCGCGACTCCGGCGACAACGTCCGCCCCGTGTCGCCGGCGGAGCGGTAGACCGCCGGGCTCGATCGTCTCATGATCCGCGAGAATCGCCTCGCCTGTGGCGCGAGCAGCGGCGAAGTGGAGGCTGGCGACCTCGATCATCCATTTGCCCTCGCCCTGCAACCGGGCGGCGCGGGGCGTGGGATCGGGCTAATGGGCTCGAGGGGCTTGCGCTGCCTCAGTCCGGCAGGGGCTCGTGCTCGCTCAGGCCGGGCCTTCCGCGCAGCGCAACGCTGTAGCCGATCAGCGCGCCGACCACGGCCGCGGCAAGCTGGACGAGCAGGAGCGCGACAGCGAGGCTGGGCGTGAGCCGCTGCCAACCGAAGTCGGGCAGCGTGACGCTGGTGATGAGGTTGACGGCCACCCACACGACCAGCGAGGTCAGGCCGATCGCGGCGCCGTGGAGGATCGGCGCTTCGATGGCCCGGAACCCGGCAAAGAACCCACCGGCGAAGAACCCGGCGAGCACGGCGATCAGGCTCCAGAACGTGCCCGCGTTCGCGACGCCCTCGAGCAGGCCGAGCCCGATCAGCGCCAGGATGATGAGCGACGTGACTGCGATGGCGACGAGCCAGCCAGCGAGCACGCGCGCGGTGTGAACGTTCTGCAGGTGCTCCGTGTGCATGGCGGCAACCTCAGGTCAGCTCGAGCGGGAGCTGCGCGTCCAGCTCGAACGAGCGGCGGTGATGCGGCGTCAGTCCGCGCTCGAAGATGGCTTCGCGGTGGTCTTGCGTGGCGTAGCCCGCGTTGTGCTCCCAGCCGTAGTCCGGATACCTGCCGCCGAGCAGTCGCATCAGCCGGTCGCGGATGACCTTCGCCACGATGGACGCGCATGCGACGCAGTGCACCTTCGCATCGCCGTCGACCACGGCGAGGTGATCGCTGCCGAGGCTCTTTACGGGGAGGCCGTCGACGACGATCTGCTGGGGCGGCACGCGGAGCCGTTCGATCGCGCGGCGCATCGCGAGGTGAGAAGCCTCGAGGATGTTGAGCCGATCGACCTCGCGCGTGCTCGCGGCGGCGACGCTCACGCAGATTGCCTTCTCGCGGATCTCGACGAACAGCCGCTCGCGCTCTTCGGCGCCAAGGCGCTTCGAGTCGTCGACGCCGCGAATGCCGACGTGCGGCGGCAGGATGACGGCGGCGGCGAGAACCGGTCCTGCGAGCGGTCCCCGGCCGACCTCGTCGACACCCGCAACGCGCTCGATGCCGCTTCCCCACAACGACTCCTCCATCTCGAGGAGCTTGCGGAGCCTGCGAGTCTCGGCGCGCCGTCGACCGATCGCGGTCTTCGGCCGCCAACGCCGTCGTTTCCGCGTGGCGTCGGCCACGGCGCGGATCAGTGCCGCGTACGTTCGCGGATGCGCGCGGCCTTGCCACGCAGCTCTCTGAGGTAGTAGAGCTTGGCGCGCCGCACGCGCCCGCGCCGTACCACCTGGATCGATTCGATCGAGGGCGAGTGCAATGGGAACACGCGCTCGACGCCGATCCCGCTCGAGACCTTGCGCACCGTGAACGTTTCGCTGACGCCGCCGCCCTTGCGCGCGATGCAGACGCCCTCGAAGACCTGGATCCTGTGCTTCTCACCCTCGACCACTCGCACATTCACGCGCAGGGTGTCGCCCGGGTCGAACACCGGCACGTCGGCGCGAAGCTGCTCTTTTTCGATCTCCTGGAGAACACCCATTTGTCGGCCTCACTTCGTTCGGGGTTGCGGGTTTTCGGGTTGCGGGTTGCGGGTTTGCCCCACCCCGCCGCCCCGCCATGTTGTTCATCACCATTCGGTACTGCTGCGCAAC
>JBOHRM010001092.1:0-1848 GCA_050732715.1 Longimicrobiales bacterium | reverse complement strand
TCTGCCCCGTCGACTGCGCCTGGCCCAGCCCCGGCGAAGCCATCACCGCGGCAACGCCCGCGGCGAGCAGCCACCCCCTCACCGACCCGAATCGTTTCATCGGAATCATTCTGTCCCTGGATTCCATGTGAGCCTGCTCCTCCTGCAACGAACGGCGGATAGTCGGCAGCGCGCTCAACGGCGGGTCCGCCAAATCGTATCGGCTCGGTATCAAGCCGGCGGTGATCGGGTCAGGAGGAGCGATTCCAAGCCATGACTACGGGTGATTCCGTGACGGATCCGGGGGGAACTCGAGCGGTACGCGGGAACGGACGGGGGAGGGCGGACGGAGGGAAGCGCTCTGTCACAAAATGCGTGCACCGTCGCGCGAGACTAAGGGCAAGTACTTTACTACAACTCGGTCGGACCTACGTCCCTGCGAGCCGCTAACAGGGCGCGCTCGAGGCCGTGACCGTAGCTCGTCGCCGTGAAGCGCCCGAACGGTTCACGCGCCGCATACACGCGAGTGTCCCCAGCGCGACACTCGATTTCGCCGAGACCGCTTGTGTCACAAAGCACCGTAATTTTGACCCCTTTCACAACGCGTCCGCGTCGCCAGCGTCACGAGCGTCGCGCTGGGAACCGCAGTGTGGCGCGGCGGGGCCGCGGCAGCGTGGTGCGGGCTCGTGATCTCGTCCATGCCCGCGATGATGCCCTCGACATCGGGGCGCGTGAATAAAAAGATCGGCCGGCGCGAGGGTGGCCACAGTGGCCGTTCGACCCGACCGATCCGGGCCCCGAACTCCTGCCCTAATGGCCGTGTGTGCGAGAGAGTCTGCTATGTCCCTCAGCGATCACCGCCTCAGTGCTTCCATCGCGGTGTCCGACATTCAGAAGGCGATCGCTTTCTACGAAGGCAAGCTCGGCCTGCGCGTCCTGCAGAGCGGGCCCAGTGCCCACATTGCGGACGGCAGCCGAATCTATCGTTGTGGTGGCGACACGGCGTTGCATTTGTACCAATCGGACACCGCAGGCAAGTCACAGGCGACACTGGCAATCTGGTACGTCGATGACATCGATCGAGTCGTTGACGAGCTCACGGCTGCGGGCGTCGAGTTCGCCCGCTACGACGCATTCGAGGCCGATGCCAAAGGGATCGCCGCCCGTGCCGGTGGCGGTCGTATCGCCTGGTTCAAGGATCCCGATGGCAACACCTTCGCCCTCGAAGCGGACGTCTGAACGCCGATTCACGGTCGGCAAGCCGTTCGGTGGATCGAGCTGGCGAGAATACCTGGCTCATGCTCGTGGGAAGGGATCGCTCCGCTCCTCGACCTCTTCGGAGGTGAGCCCATAGAGCGGCGGCGTTGACACGCCGAGCATCCTCAGCATCAGGTACAGCTGCCCGCGATGGTGGACTTCATGCTCCACCATGGCTCGCAGCCACTTCCATACGGGCAACGCCGCCCCGCCGGGTGTCGTGCATCGGCGCTGCAGGTCTTCTAATCTCAGGCCGCCCAAGATCGCCACGGACTCGGAATGCATTCGGCGGAAAAAGGCGAGCACCCCGTCCCATCCAGCAGCGAGCTCCGGCCCGTGGCCCGGATAGCGACTGGGCCGGCCCTGCGCGTTCTCCGCAAACATGTACCGCTCAATCGCCCCGAGATGCCGGATCAGGTCACCAAACGAGAACGCGTCCGGCTGGGGCCGCCACTCGAGTTGTGTGGGAGGAATGCACGCGATCACGCGCTCGGTCCGAGCCCGAATGTTCTCGTAGTATGGCAAGAATGCCTCGATGCTCGTAATCTCCACGGGCGCTTCTCCTGTCAGTCTCCCGTGCCTCGTACCGGTTCGGATATTCTGCGCTCGGGC
>JBOHRM010001091.1:0-6343 GCA_050732715.1 Longimicrobiales bacterium | reverse complement strand
CTACGCCTTGGCCCGTCATTGTCACTCGCTCCTCGTCTCGAAATTGCACCAACAAAAAAAGGCGGCCCGTGGTCTCCCACGGGCCGCCCGCCGTTCGGTATCGCGCTTTTCGCCCCGCTACGCGATCACCCCCCGCGGCCCGTGGTCACGGGTCGCCCAAAAAAGTAGAAGGCAAAAGCGTAGCGTTGCGCGATCATGCCTTGATTATCACGCGGCCCACGCGGCGTGTCAACCCTGGTCGGCGCCGCGAGCACCGCGACCGCCGCGAGCCCGGAGCATCTCCTCGCGCGTGGCGCGGAACTCGGTGCCGGGCCGCCACTCGGGATACTCGGCCGTCTGGCAGACGTCGTAGCCCACCTCGAACAACAGGCGCGTGTCGTCGACGGCGCCGGCGAGGTCCCAATCGGGCTTCACTTCGTCCGTGACCTTGTGATAGTCGTTGGCCGTGTACTCGTCGCGCTTCTGCCGGCCGTAGCCTTCCGGCTTGCCGATGTACTCGAGGCCGTTGTCGGTGTAGAGCGCGGGCACGCCTTGTTTCGCGAACTCGAAATGATCCGACCGGTAGAAGAACCCCTTTTCGGCTTCGGGGTCGGGCGTGAGCGTGCGGTCCTGGCGGGCGGCCGCGCCGGCGAGCACATCATCGAGCGTCGAGTTTCCGAGCCCGATCACCACGATGTCCGCCGTCGAACCCCACGTGTTCGCGCCGTCGACGTTGATGTTCGCGAGCGTACGGTCGAGCGGATAGATAGGGTTCGCAGCGTAGTATTTCGTGCCGAGCAGCCCGCGCTCCTCCGCCGTCACCACGAGAAACAGGACCGAGCGGCCGGGCGGCTCGGGCAGCTCCGTAAACGCCCGCGCGATCCCGAGCAGCATCGCGGTGCCGGACGCGTTGTCCGTGGCGCCGTTGAAAATCGAGTCGCCATCCAGGCTCGGACCCACGCCGAGGTGGTCCCAGTGCGCCGTGTAGACGACGTACTCGTCCGGTGACACGCTGCCCGTGACCTTCGCGACCACGTTGCGCGACTGAATCTCGCGCACCTCGTTCTCGATCCGAAACGTCGCCTCGGCGTCCATCTCGACGGGACGAAAATCGGGGCTCGCGGCGCGCCGCTTCAGATCGTCGTAGTCCAGCCCCGCGGCTTCGAACAGCCGGCGCGCGGTATGCACGGGGATCCACGCCTGCACCGGCACGTTGCTCATCCCGCTGTCCGGCGTCGCGATGTCGTAATCCTCGCGCTCCCAACCCGCGGACAACACCTCGAACGGGTAGCCCGCGGGCTCGGTCTCGTGCACCACGATCGCCGCAGCCGCACCCTTCGCCGCCGCGATCTCGTACTTGTACGTCCACCGCCCGTAGTACGTCATCGCGTCACCCTTGAATATCGCCGTGTCGAGCCGCGCAGGATCGGTCGGATCGGGGATCGGCGGGTCATTCACCAGCATCACGATCACCTTGCCCGCCACGTCGACATCGCCGAAATCGTTCCAGCCGTATTCCGGCGCCTCGACGCCGTAGCCCACGAAAACCAGCTCCGCATCGTCGACCTCGACCACCGGAACCGCCCGCCGCGTCGACGCCATCACATCGACACGACCCTCCACCGGCACGGGCTCGCCCCGAGCCGTGAACGAAGCGGTTATCGACGGCGTGATGCCAACGAGCGGCACGTCCTGAACGTACGTGCCGTCCGGATTGCCCGGCTCGAGACCCATCGCCTCGAACTGCGACGTCAAATACGCGACCGTGCGCTCCTCGCCCACCGTGCCCGGCGCACGCCCCAGCATCGAGTCCGCGGCGAGCACCTGGATGTGCTGCAACAGCTCACCCTCGGTGATGCTTCCCGCGGCGGCGACCACGCCGGGATCACCGCCACTCGCCATCTCCGCATCGCTGGCGTCGCCAGTTTCGCCGCACGCCGTCACCAACAACGCGAACACCGCGGCCATCGCCCCGAATCGCCGTATTGTCATCCGCATCAAGACTCCCATCTCTCATCTCCCCGAACGGAACCCGGAACCCGGAACCCGGAACCCGGAACCGAAACTTGACGCCATCGAGGTCGCGTGCAAGATTGCCCATAAGATGACCTGACGTGCTGAGAGGAGGCTGGCGATGGATCGGCGAGGTTTCGTGCAGCACTCGGTCACTGGCGCGACGGCGTGGGCGCTCAGTGCGTCGGTGCCGCGCCGCGTGCTCGGGGCGAACGATCGGCTTCGGATCGGTGTGGTCGGGTGCGGTGGCCGTGGCAACTATCTGATGGGGCAGATCCTTCGTGATGCCGCAACGCAGGATGTCGAGATCGCGGCGCTCTGTGATGTTTGGCGGGTGAACCTGGAGCGGACGGCGGCGAGTCTCGGAGAGCACCAGGTCACGAAGCCACAGCTGTTTCGTCGCTACGGCGATCTGTTGGCGATGAGTGATCTGGACGCGGTGGTGATCGCGACGCCGGATTTCGCGCACACGCCGATCCTGATCGATGCGATCGAGGCGGGCAAGGATGCGTTCGTCGAGAAGCCGCTGGCCACCGTGCTCGATCATGCGAATCGCGCGGCTGACCTGGTTGCCGAACGTGGTGCGATCGTCCAGGTCGGTACGCAACGGCGGAGCGACCCGCGGCATCAGGCGGGTGCGCAGCTGATTCAATCGGGGATCCTCGGCAAGATCAGCGAGATCGAGGCCGCGTGGCACGACGTGGCGCCGCGTTGGGCGCGCGACTACAGCGACGTCCGCGAAGAGGACGTCGACTGGGAACAATATCTCATGTTCCTGCCGCCCGAGCCGTTCCGGCCGGAGCGGTTCCGGCGCTGGCACTTCTACGAGGACTTCACGGTTGGCACGCCCGCGCTGCTCGGCAGCCATTTGATCGATGTGGCGACGTGGTTCATGGATGATCCCGTGCCGGTCTCGGCCGTCGCGTCGGGCGGCGTGTACGTGTGGAAGGATGGCCGCGAGCACGCGGACACGGTCGACTGCGTGCTGGCGTATCCGAAGGAGTTCATCGTCAACTACTCGACGCGGCTGGGCAACAACCGGAGCGTTCCGGAGGTCATCTTCCACGGCACGCGCGGCACGTTCGACACGTCGAGTTGGCTTGCGCGGGGCGAGGGTGGAGGCGAGGAAGCGCTACTCGGTGCGATCGCGGTCCCGGAGCCGGAAGCGGTACGGGCGGTCGATGCGCCGATCACTGCGCTGGCCGCGACGCAGAACGACCCGCGCGTGCAAGGCGATGGTCATGTTCTGAACTGGCTCGAGTGCCTGCGTAGCCGTGCGACGCCGACCGCACCGATCGAGACCGGCTATGCGCACACGGTGGCGAGCATCATGTGTTTCGACGCGCTGCGGACGGGCCGGCGGCAGGTCTACAATCCGGAGACGCGCAGCATCCAGCCGGGCTGAGGCCGCGCTCCGGCCGAGGCGGCGACGAACGGAGAGAATGCCATGCGCAAGGTCAGTCGCAGGGACGTAGTCAAGGCGTCCGCGAGCGTCGCCGCGGGGTTGGCGGCCAGCGGATGGTTCCCCGATCGCCTGGCCGCGGCGGTTCACACCGAGCGGCGCGGCCGGCAGGAGCCGCGGCTGCGGTTCAGCGTGATCGGCCTGAATCACGGCCACATCTACGGCCAGACGAGTGCGACGATCGACGGCGGCGGCGAGCTGGTATCGTTCTATGCCGTCGAGGATGATCTCGCGGCGGCATTCTCGCGGCGTTTTCCGCAAGCGGAGCGAGTGAGCGACGAGCGCGCGATCCTCGAGGATTCGTCGATCCAGCTCGTGGTCTCGGCGCCGATCCCGGATGAGCGCGCGCCGCTCGGCGTGCGCGTGATGCAGCACGGCAAGGACTACATGTCGGACAAGCCTGGCATCACGACGCTCGAGCAGCTCGCCGAAGCCCGCCGCGTGCAAGCCGAGACGAACCGGATTCACTCGATCATGTACAGCGAGCGATTCGGTAACCGCGCGACCGTCAAGGCGGGCGAGCTGGTTCAGGCCGGTGCGATCGGCGACGTCATCCAGACGATCGGTCTCGGTCCGCATCGGACGAATCCCGCGTCGCGTCCGGCGTGGTTCTGGGACAAGGCGCGCTATGGCGGCATCATCTGTGACATCGGCTCGCACCAGCTCGACCAGTTCCTGTTCTTCACGGGCTCGACTCGGGCGGAGGTCGTTGCATCGCAGATCGCGAATTTCCATCACCCGGAGCACCCCGCCTTCGAGGACTTCGGCGACGTGATGGTCCGCGGCAACGGCGGCACCGGCTACGTCCGAATCGACTGGTTCACGCCCGACGGGCTTCCGACCTGGGGCGACGGCCGGCTCACGATCCTCGGTTCCGAAGGTTACATCGAGCTGCGCAAATACGTCGACGTTGGCGGCCGCGACGGCGGTGATCACCTGTTCATCGTCGACGGCGACGGCGTGCGCCACATCGATTGCGGCGATGTCGAGCTTCCGTACGGCGGGCAGCTCGTGGATGACATCTTGAATCGAACCGAGACGGCAATGACACAGGCGCACTGCTTCCTAGCCGCGGAGCTGTCGCTGCGCGCGCAGGCCGAAGCGCAGCAGATCACGCAGGACAGCGCGCCCGCGTAGGCCGGTCGTTTGACCGTCCTGCGTTTAGTCGTAGAGCGCGCGGTAGATGCGCGCGTTCTGCTGCACGACCTTGACGTAGTCGCGTGTTTCGGCGTACGGGATGCGTTCTGCGAACAGGTCGGCATCATACGCCTCGGCGAGCTTGCGCCAGCGCGCGACGCGGGTAGGACCGGCGTTGTACGCGGCCAGCACGAACGGGATGTTGCCCGAGTAATGGTCGAGCATGTCCGAGAGGTAGCGCATGCCGACGCGGATGTTGACGTCGGGTGTGCGCAGCCGTCGTGACGTCACGTTGCCGAGCCCCTCACTGCGGCCGAGTGCTCGGCCGGTCCTCGGCATCACCTGCATCAATCCGATCGCGCCCGCGCCACTGACGGCGCGGGGGTCGAACAGCGATTCCTGACGTATCAATCCCGCGGCGAGGAATGGGTCGATGCCGTGGCGTTCGGCCTCGCGCAGGATCAAGTCCTTGAACGGCAGTGGGTAGACGATGCGCAGCACGCGCTCGCTCCAGGCGCCCGCGGCACGGGCGATGTCGCGGCCGAGCCGAACGGCGGCGAGGGTCTCGTCGCGCGCGTGCATCGTTTCGGCGAGCATGCACAGTGCGGCCGGGCGAGCATCGAAATAGCGTCGGACGCGGTCCATCTCGAGCTCGGCCGCGCGTTCGAGGCCGGCCTGCGTCAGGATCTCGAGGCGGCGGATCGCGCCCGTCGCCTCGATGAGCGTCCGATCGTCCGCCTCGAGCGTCTGGGCGAGCGCATCGCGCCAGTTCGCGCCGAGCCGATCCGCGGCTTGGAGTCCGTAGTACGATGCCGGGTCCAGCGTCCAGGTCTCGCGCAGCCGCTCGTTGCCGAGCGCCGTGTCGCCCAACGCGAGGTACGAGCGACCCGCCCAGTACGTCGCTTGCTGGTACGCCGGGTCCGACTCGTCGACCGAGCGGTACGCCTCGAAGATGCGCGCGGCGCCCGAAGCGTCGCCCGCGGCGAACGCGATGCCGCCGAGCCGCATCGCCGCGCGTGCGGCATCATCGCCCGTGGGATACGCCTCGATCGCGGCGTGATAGTGCTCGCGCGCGGCGGTGAGCCGGCCGGCATCGTGCTCGAGGTCGCCCAGCAGGAACAGCGCTTCCGAGGTGCCGCGTTGACCGGGGTAGCGCCGCGCCGCGGATGCGAACGTCGATTTTGCGGCGTCGACCCGCCCGAGGCGGTACTGCGCTCGACCGGCCAGCAGCAGCGCCTCCGCGGCGATGGCCGGGTGATCCGACGCTTCGCCCAGCGCGAGCAGCCGCCGCTCCGCCTCGGTGTAGCGCCTCGCATTGAACAGCGCGCGGCGGGCATCGAGCAGCGCGGCCGCGCGTTCCTCGGCCGTGCCGCCGCCCGCCTTGACGAACGCGTCCACGCCGGCAATGCCGCGGTCGAGGTTGCCATGCCGCAGGTAGAGTCGCCCGATCATGCCGCGGTCCTCGGGGGTCAACGGCCGCAGGTCGGAGAGTCGTCGCGCGGCGTCGACGGCCGCGGTGGCGTACGGCGCGAGGTCCATGGCGCGGCGGAGCTCCCGAATCGCGGCGGCGGTGTCGCGCTCGAGCAGTGCGATCTCGCCGGCGAATCGCGCGGCCTCCGCCCGGTGCGCCGAATCATCGAGCGAATCACTCGAGACCGCCCGCGCGAGTCGGCGCGCGCTCGAGAGGTCACCCGCGGCGCGGTACGCGCGGACCCGGGAGCGCCAGCCCCACTCGCGTGCAAGGTCCGGCTC
>JBOHRM010001090.1:0-5355 GCA_050732715.1 Longimicrobiales bacterium | reverse complement strand
GACCGGACCAGACCAATCGATAGCCGGCCGGCACGTCGAGCCGTTCGTCGAGCAGCGCCCTCGCCTCCGCGACGTAACCGCCGATGTCGCGGCCGCGCACGTCGACGTACACGATGCCGTTCAGCTGCGCGTCCTCGCTCTTGATCATCGCCGGCCCGGCGGCGAAGCGGATGTCGGCGAGCTGCGCGAGCGGGACCTGTGCACCGGACGGCGTCGCAACGAGGATACGGCCGATCGCGTCGGCGTCATCACGCAGCTCGCGTGCGTAGCGCACGTTCACGGTGTATCGCTCGCGGCCTTCGACGGTCTGCGTGGCGTTCACGCCGCCGACCGCGGCCATGATCGTCTGCTGCACGCCCGCCATCGTCAGGCCGTGCCGTGCGGCGGCGGCGCGGTCGACGTCGATCTCGAGGTACCGCCCACTGGCGGCGCGCTCGGCGAAGACCGAGTGCGTACCGTCGACGAGCGGCAGCAACCCCTCGATCTCCTTGCCGATGCGCTCGAGCGTCGCAATGTCCGGCCCGAACACCTTGATGCCGACCGGCGTCTTGATCCCCGTCGCCAGCATGTCGAGCCGGTTCTTGATCGGCATCGACCACATATTCGCGATGCCCGGTGTCCTCACCGTTGCATCGATCTCGGCGATGAGCGAGTCATAGTCGACGCCGGAACGCCAGTCCTCTTCCGGCTTCAGGATCGCGATCGACTCGAACATCGCGAGCGGCGCGGGGTCGGTGGCGGTGCGCGCGCGCCCGGCCTTGCCGAGCACCATCTCGACCTCGGGCACGCTCGCCAGCGCGCGGTCGCGCTGCTGCAAGACGCGCTTGACCTGAGCCGTGCCGATGCCAGGAAACAATGACGGCATGTCCATCACCGAGCCTTCGATCAGCGGAGGCATGAACTCGCTGCCGAGCCGCCCGATCGGGACCCACGTGACGGCAAGCGCGACGGCCGCGCCGCCGATCACCCACCCGCGGCGGCGGAGCACCATCTCGATGACCGGCCGGTAGAGGCGGATCGCCCAGCGATTGATCGGGTTCGCCGATTCGGGCTTCAGTTTGCCGCGGATGAACGCGCCCATCGCCACGGGCACCAGCGTCACGGCGAGTAGCGCCGACGCCGCCATCGCGAGCGTCTTGGTCAGCGCGAGCGGGTGGAACAGACGCCCTTCCTGCGCTCCGAGCGCGAAGATCGGCAGGAAGCTGAACGTGATGATCAACAACGAGAAGAACAGCGCCGGGCCGACCTCCTTAGCCGACACCGCCGCCACTCGCCAGTAGTCCAACGCCGCCGCCACACCTCCACGTCCTCCCGCCGGATGCGCAGGGACACGCGCATGCGGACGTGGATCATCGGCCGATGGTGGCGCGTGGTGGCTCGCAGATTCTCCAGCCGCCGTCGCCCGCTCGAGATGCTTGTGCATGTTCTCGATCATGACGATCGCCGCGTCGACCATCGCGCCGAGCGCGATCGCGATGCCGCCCAGGCTCATGATGTTCGCGTTCACGCCGAGCCAGCGCATCACCAGGAACGACATCAGGATGCCGAGCGGCAGCGTGAGGATCGCGACCAGCGCGCTGCGCGCGTGCATCAGGAAGACGACGGCGACGAGCGCGACGATCACGCCCTCTTCGATCAGCTTCTCCGTCAGCGTATCGATCGCGCGGTGGATGAGGTCGCCGCGGTCGTAGCCGACCACGATCTCGACGCCGTCGGGCAGCGTCCGCTGGATCTCCGCGATCCTTGCCTTGACGCGTTCGATCACCGCGAGCGGGTTCTCACCGAACCGCATCACGACGAACCCGCTGGCAACCTCGCCTTGCACGATCCGCCCGTCAGCCGCGCGAAACGCGAGATCCGCGATGCCGCGGCGCATCTCGGGCCCGACGTGCACACGGGCAACGTCACCCACGCGGATCGGCGTGCCGCCGGGACCCGCGCCGACCGCGATCGCCTCGAGGTCCTCGACCGAGCCGAGATAGCCGAGCCCGCGGACCATGTACTCGCTGCCGCCGAGCTCGAGGACGCGGCCGCCCACGTCGAGGTTCGACTCGCGGATCGCCGAGAGTACGCGCGACACGGGGACGCCGAACGCCAGCAGCCGCTCGGGCTCGAGCTCGACCTGGTACTGTTTCTCGAAGCCGCCGAGCGTGGCGATCTCGGATACGCCCGGCACCGCCGTGAGCTGATAGCGGATATTCCAGTCCTGTAGCGAGCGGAGCTGCGCGTTGTCGTACTTGCCGCCCCGGTCCAGCAGCACGTACTGCATGACCCAGCCGACACCGGTCGCGTCCGGCCCGAGCTGCGGCTGCACCTCCTCGGGCACCTTGTCACGAATGCCGTTCAGGTACTCGAGCACGCGCGAGCGCGCCCAGTACATGTCGACGTCGTCCTCGAAGATCGCGTAGACGTACGACACGCCGAAGTCGCTGATGCCGCGGACGTACTTCGTGCGTGGGACCTTCAGCATCTCCGCGGACAGCGGATACGTGATCTGGTCCTCGATCACCTGCGGCGCCTGGCCGCGCCAATCCGTCTGGATGATGACCTGCACGTCCGAGAGGTCGGGGATCGCGTCGACGGGCGTGGTCAGCATCGCCCAACCGCCCGCGCCGGCCACGGCGACTGTGACGAGCACGACGAAGAAGCGGTTGCCGATCGACCATTCGATGATGCGTTCGAGCATGGCCGTCGCCCCCTTCAGTCCATTCCGTCCATGTCCATGTCCATCGGCATGCCTTCCATGTCCGACAGGTTCATCTGCGACATCATCGCCTTCATCACCTCGGCGAGGTTGGACTCGGAGTCAAGGAGGTACTGGGCGGACGTGACGACGCGCTGGCCGGGCTCGAGCCCGTCGATGACCTCGATGACTTCGCCGGCGGCGACGCCGAGCCGAACCTCGTGCGGCAGGATCCGGCCGCCGCCCATGTCGACGAACGCGACCGCGCGCTCACCCGAGTGCAGGATCGCCGACGCGGGAACGGTCAGCGCTTCGCCGAGGCGCGCGCTGAACTTCATCGTGGCGTACATGCCGGGCTTGAGTGCGCCGCCGGGGTTCGGCACCGTGACGCGCGCGCGCATCGAGCGCGTCCGGTCCTCGAGCGTCGGGTAGACGTACTCGATGCGGCCGTCGAGCGTGCGGCCGGGCAATGCGTCGACCGTGATCTCGGCGGGCATGCCGTCACGGACGAGGCCGGCATCCCGCTCGAACACCTCGGCGTTCACCCACACTCGGGACAGGTCAGCGATCATGTACAGGTTGTCGCCGGCCTCGAACGCCTGGCCGTCGAACACGTCCTTCTCCATGACGATGCCAGAGGCGGGCGCGTGGAGGGTCAGCGTCTTGCTCACCGCGCCTGTCTCCAGCAGCCGCTGAATTTGTGTTTCCGAGATGTCCCAGTAGCGCAGCCGTCGCAGCGCGGATTCGCGCAGGTCGACCGCGCCAGCGGCCACACCCGCCACGCGGCTCGACTCGACCGAATCCGCGAGCCGCGCCGCGAGCAGCAGCTCCTCCTGCGCGGTCACCAGCTCGGGCGAGTAGACCTCGAGCAGCGCCTGGCCCTCGCGCACCGGTTGGCCCGTGAAGTCGACGTGCAGTCGTTCGACCCAGCCGCCGAACTTCGGCGACACGTACGCCATCCGCGTCTCGTCGAACTCGACGATCCCGACGGCGCGGATGGTCCGCTCGAGCGGCCGAACGTCGACCGTGCCGAACGTGATGCCGAACGTGCCGATCTCGTTCGCCGTGAGCCGGATCGAGCCGTCGCTCGACGTCCCGCCCATCTGCATGCCCGCCATGTCGCCGCCCATCGGCGTGGTGTCCCTCTGCTCGCCCATCTCCATGCGCTTTGCACCTTGCATGGCCTGCGCGTCCTGCACGGCCTGATCGCGGGGTTGCGCCCGCGGCGCGGCGCGGCGGGCGCCGGGCGCAAACGTGACTACTGCCGCGATGGCGATCAGCGCGACGCCGGCGGCGACGCCTCCGTAGAGCAGCCTGCGGTTCCGAGTCATTGCAGCACCTCCGTGCCCACGGCGCGTTCGAGGTTGGCGACGTTCGTCGCGAAGTCGGCGAGCAGCCGGTGGTAGTCGAGCTCGTGCCGGAAGAGCGTGACCTGCGCGTCCAGAAGCGTGAGGAAGTCGACGTTGCCGACTCGATACGACGACGTCGACGACGCGAGCGACGTCCGCGCCTGCGGCAGGATGCCGTCGTTCAGCAGCACGAGCTGGTCTCGCGCGCGCCGCAGCTCCGCCGCCAACGACGCGATCTCATCGTTCAGTTGATTGACCATCGTGGTGTGCGTCGCCTGGTGCTGCGCGAGCATCGCGGCCTGCTCGATGACCGCCTGATCCTGCTTCCGTCCCGCGAAGATCGGGACCGGCACCGAGACCATCAGATTCACGAAATCCGCGAAGTCCGGGCGCCGGCTGTAAGCGACCGAAACATTGAAGTCCGGCAGCTTCGCCTTCCCAGCGAGCGAGAGGGCGGACCGCTGCGCGGCGATCCGGCGGACGTGCGCCTGGATCATCGGATTGTGCTGGAGCGCCAACTGCTGGAGCTCGGTGACCGTCGGGATGCCAGGCGCCGGCGCCCTGCCCGCGGCGACCCGTGCGCCCTCGGCAGAGGCGGCCGCGCCGCCCAGCGCATCGGACGTGAATGCGATCGCTTCGCCTTCGCCGCCGTTCGCGAGCGCGGCGACACGCACGCGTTCGGGCAGCCGCGCGCTCGGCACCGGCGTGTCCGTCGGCCGGTCGAGCAGGGCGTTCAACCGCGCGGCCGCGCTCACCCGCCGCTCGCGCAGCGCGACGAGCTGATCATCCAGCCGCGTTCGCTCGACCTGCGCCTTGAGCACGTCCGGCTGAACGCCCGCGCCGACGCCGTACTTCGTCGCCGTCAGCCGCGCAAAATCGCCGACCAGCATCTCATTGCGGCCGGTGACCTGGAGCGCACGGTCGACGAAGTAGATCTCGTAGTACGCCGCCTTCACGTCCGCGAGCACGTTCTGCCGAGCACGCTCGACCTCCCACTCCGCCGCCTCCCCCTCGTGCCGCGCCACGTCCTCCCGCAGCCCGAGCTTGCCGAACAAGGGGAACGTCTCGCCGACCTGAATCGTGGTCATGGTCATCATCTCCCGGCCGAAGCTCGGATTCGCGACCGGGAAGTTGATCACGCCGAACCCCAGCACCGGATCCGGCAGCGCGCCCGCCTGCGGCACCCGTGCCGCCGCCGCCTCCGCCGACCGCCGCGCCGCGAGCACCTCGGGATTGCGCGCCTCCGCCTGCTCGAGCAGCGACGCCAGACTGGCGTCACGCGACGGCTCCTCCTGCGCCGATACGCCCGCGGCAGTGCCGAGC
>JBOHRM010001089.1:0-3071 GCA_050732715.1 Longimicrobiales bacterium | reverse complement strand
GATCACACGGGGCCTCGCCGAGATCGCGCGGCTGGCCGACGGTTTGGGCGCCGACCGGCTCACGCTGTCCGGGCTCGCGGGGATGGGTGATCTCATCCTCACCTGCACCGGAGACCTGAGCCGGAACCGTTACGTCGGCCGCGAGCTCGGCCGGGGCCGCACACTCGATGAGATTCTCGCGAGCATGAACATGGTCGCGGAGGGCGTCGACACGACGCGCGCAGCGCTCGCGCTCGCGAGGCGAGAAGGCGTCGAGATGCCGATCGTCGAGGAGGTGCACGCCGTACTGTTCGAGGGGCGCACCGCGCTCGATGCGCTCGACAACCTGATGACGCGCGACCCGAAGCCGGAGGTCTGGGGATGAACGCGAGCACCTCGCGTGAAGACGAGCTGTTTCCGTGGGAGCGCGATGACGCGGCGCTCCCGCCGAACGTCGGGGAGACCCGCGCGAGCGGAGACGCCGCGGCCGCGCTCGAGCGCTCCGCCGAGAAGGCGACCACGAGGATCGGTGCCGACGTCGCCATCGGCACCCCGCCGCCGAACCGGCCCATCGCGCCGAAGGAGTATTACTCGATCAGTGAAGTCTGTGATCTGGTCGGCCTGAAACCCCACGTGCTGCGCTACTGGGAGTCGCAGTTCACGGCGCTGAACCCGTCGAAGAATCTTTCCGGCAATCGCGTCTATCAGCGCAAGGAGATCCGGCTGATCCTGCTGGTGAAGCACCTGCTGTACGATGAGAAGTACACGGTCGAAGGCGCGCGCGCGAAGCTCGAGCGGCTGCGCCGCGGCGCACAGTTGGGCGAGGCGGCCGGGCGGACGCTCGAGCCGCAGCTGATTCGGCTGCTGCGCCAGGACCTCGACGAGCTGAAGGCGATCCTTACTCCACCCACTCGCTGATGCGTATCCTCGTCACCAATGATGACGGCCACCTCGCGGGCGGCCTGCACACACTTGCGGCCGCGGCGCGCGAGCTCGCCGACGTGCACGTGATTGCGCCAGACCGCGAGCAGAGCGCGACCAGCCACTCGCTCACGCTGCACTATCCGTTGCGCGCGCGTAGGACCGGTGACAACGTCCAGGTCGTCGACGGCACACCTACCGACTGTGTCGTCCTCGCGGTCGGCGAGCTGCTCTCGGATCGGCCGGACTTCGTGCTCTCCGGCGTGAACCACGGCGCGAACCTCGGCGACGACGTGCTCTACTCGGGCACCGTCGCCGCCGCGATGGAGGCGACGATCCTCGGGATTCCGGCAGTCGCGGTGTCGTACACGGGGCCCGACGCGAACGAGATGGGCGGTTGGCACGACGTGCTCGTCAAGCTGTTGCGACAGCTGCTGCTGCGGGATGACTTTCCGGCCGAGACGCTGCTGAACGTGAACCTTCCCGGTGTGCCGCCCGAGGAGCTGGTCGGCATCAAGGTCACGACCCTGGGCCGGCGCGCGTACGTCAACTCGCTCACGCGCGCGCAGGACCCGAACGGGCGCGAGTACTTCTGGATCGGCGGCGGCGAAAGCAAGTGGTGGGGCAGTCCCGAGTCAGATTTCCACGCGGTCCACGCGGGCTACATCTCGGTGACACCGCTGCACCTCGATCTGACGAACTACCGGCTGCTGGAGAACATCGGGCGGTGGAACCTGACGCTTTGAGCAATCCTCGCTACGAGCGGCAGCGGCGCATGCTGGTCGAGACGATCCGCGAACGCGGCATCGAAGACCTCGACGTCCTCCACGCCTTCGACTGCGTACCGCGACACATCTTCGTGCCCGAGGCCGTCCGACACCGTGCGTACGAGGACGTGCCGCTCCCGATCGGGTTCGGACAGACGACGTCTCAGCCGTCGCTCCAGGCGCTCTACCTCGAGCGGGTCCGGCCAGCGCCGTCGGACCGTGTGCTCGAGATCGGCACAGGCAGCGGCTACCAAACGGCGGTGCTCGCAAACCTCGCCGGCCACGTGTACTCGGTCGAACGCATCCGCGAGCTGTCCGTGCGCGCGCGCGCCGGGCTCGATGCGCTGCGCATCGCGAACGTCGCGCTGCTCGTCGGCGATGGCACGGTCGGCTGGTCGCGCTACGCGCCGTTCGACGCGATCCTTGTGAGCGCCGGTTCGCCGTCGATCCCCGAGGCGTTGATCGCACAACTCGTCGAGGGTGGACGACTGCTGATCCCGATCGGCGACCGCGAGGAGCAACAGCTCACGATGGTACGAAAACGGACGGATGGCGTCGAGACCGAAAACGTCGCAAGCTGTACGTTCGTTCCCCTGTTAGGACGTTTCGGATGGCCAGCATGAAGAAAACAATGAACACGAGAAGGGCGAGCGCGGGCGGATTGCGGGATTCCTCGCAGTGGCCGGAGGTGGGGAGTATGGTGGCAGCAATCCTGTTCTTCTCGCTGGCGAGCTCGGGCGCCGCGGCGCAGCAGCGGCCGGTGCGCGACACGACGGACTTGGTCTCGCTCGACACGATGACCGTCAACGTGTTGCGGCGGCCGGGGTCCATCGCGGCCAACGCGCCGGCGGCGGTCAGCGTGATCGAGCGATCCCGTATTCAGGACGGGCAGCTGACGATCGGGCTCGATGAAGCACTCGTCGCCGTGCCCGGACTCAACGTGAACAACCGCTATAATGCATCGATCGGCAGCCGAATGGTGATCCGCGGGTTCGGTGCGCGCGCGGCTTTCGGCGTGCGTGGCGTGCGCGTGCTCGCCGATGGCATCCCGCTCACCATGCCGGACGGTCAGAGCAACCTGAACAATCTCGACCTCGGCTCGGCAGCCCGGATCGAGGTGATCCGCGGTCCGGCGTCGGCGATTCACGGCAACGCGGCCGGCGGCGTGGTGCTGGTGCAGTCGGAATCGGCGCCGGCGGATGGGTTCTCGATGCAAGCCCGAGCGATCGCGGGGACGCTGGACGGCAGCCCGACCGACCTGACGAACGTGCGCAAGCTCCAGGTCAAGGCGGCGGGGCGCTCGGCGCGCACCGACTGGATCGCCGCCGTTTCGCGTCAGGAGCTCGAGGGTTATCGCGCCTTTTCCGCGTCGCGACAGACGCAGGTGAACCTTCGCGCCGCGTA
>JBOHRM010001088.1:0-6081 GCA_050732715.1 Longimicrobiales bacterium | reverse complement strand
GAACCGGAAACGCCCCGGACGGTTGCAGTGATCGTGACTTGACCCTCGGCCAGTCCCGTGAGCATGCCCTCATCGTCAACCGTTGCAACGTCTTCGTCATCGCTTGCCCACGATACCGGGCACCCGTCCAGCGCGAGGCTGGGCTAGAAGTGAACCGTCGCCTTCAGTTGAACCGTCTCGTCGATCGTGGTGATAGGGGGTCGCGGCTCAGCCGGCTCGACTTCGACGGCCGACACGCCTTCGAGCTCGCTCTCGAGAAGGCACCGGAGCCTACGGGTGGGTTGCCGAATATCGACGAGGTCTTCGACATGCTCGCTCCCCGTGGTGTGCCTTGTAACGAGGAGCCCCAACAACTCCGGATCGCCCAGCACCGACGCGACATCGACGCTCTCTCGTGAGAACAAATGAAACCACGCTTGCGATTGCCACCATTGCTCGAAACTGCGCCACATCTGGTTCTCCTTCTGGCGCATCTCCTCCCGCAGGGCTTCCATGTCGGCCGCGTACGCAATGACTCGGAAACGGAGGCTGTCGTTGTGTAGTAGCTGCACGTCGCCGGTCTGCACCAGGGCGGTGTACGTGCCGGTCAACGCCTCGAGATCGTCGAACGAGAATCCGCTGGACCACGACGCGAGGGAGTCACCCGGCGGTAATGGGCCAGTGTCTGGTCGGGTGAACGCTGCGACGGCATCACGAAAGCGGGCAAGCTCCGCCACCTTAATTTTGTTGAACTCGATCGCCCCCTCGATGCGCGCTTCGTTCTCGCGCACATCTGCGAGGAGCTGGCGAAGCCAACTCCGTTCGCGCCCCCTATCTACCCGACCTTCCCACCAGGCGTTTGCGCCGAGAGCGATCAGGACGCCGACAACGATTAGGGTCAGCTCGCCGAGAGAACGCTTCCAGCCGGCAGTCGTGCCGAAACGCAAACGATGCATGGAACAAAGGTCAAAGGTTCTCTTGCAGTGCCATCAGGAGCTTCGGCAGCTGGTCACCCCCCCTCCGACAGCTGCTCTATGGCGTCCGGCTTGTCGAGCGACCAGACATTGATCGCCTCTGCCGAGGTCAACGTCAAGACCTGGAGCACGGCCTCGGCACGGTCTCGCTCACGTCGCCTTCCCCTGCGGACACCTCGCGGAACCGCCTCCCAAGCGCGCCGCGCACGGCGCTTCAACCTCACGGATTCTATTGGATTGAATCCACGTAGGATCGCGCCTACGTGAGGCATGAGCCCGAGCTCTACGGATCGTTCAACGACGTCGCTCAAGGTTCTCCGGGCTCGTTACGCGGTCACATCGACGGTCGGGGGCAGCATCTTGTACAGCACCGGCGTGACGATGCGACCGAGCAGCGTCGACGAGACGAGCCCACCGATGATGACCCATGCGAGCGGTGCGTAGAGCGCCTGTCCCTGAAGCGCGAGCGGCATCAGCCCACCGATCGCGGTAAGCGCCGTCAACAGGATCGGCAGGAACCGGACCTCGCCTGCTCTGCGGATCGCCTCCTCGAGGCCGACGCCACGCGCGCGCAGCTGGTTCGTAAAGTCCACGAGCAGGATCGACGTCTTGATCTCGATGCCGGTCAGCGCCACGAAGCCGATCATCGCCGTGAACGACAACGTGTTGCGCGTGAGGAACAACGCGAGCACGCCACCCATGACACCGAGCGGGATGACCGATGCGACGATGAGCGTGCTGCGGAACGTGCCGAACTCGAGGACGAGGATGCCGAGGATCAGGAACATCGCGACGATGATCGCGCTGCCGATGCCGCCGAAGCTCTCCTGCCGGCTCTCGATCTCGCCGGCCGCGGCGATGCGGTAGCCGCTGGGCAAGGCGACGGTATCGAGCGACGCCAGCACGTCCCGCGTGACGCGGTCGGTGTTGTGGCCGGACTGCACGAAGCTAGTCAGCGTGACGGCGCGTTCGCGGTCGATACGCCGGATCTCGGCGACGCCGCCTTCGAACTTAACGTCGGCGACCTGGCGCAGCGGCGTGAGCCGGCCGCTGGCGGAGGGGACGTGGATGTGATCGAGCGACGCGGGCGTGGGCCGCGAGTGACCGGCGAGCCGAACGACGATATCGCGCGCGTCACCCGTGGACTCGCGTAGTACGCCGGCCTGGACGCCGGCCAGGCCGAGGCGCAGCGCGCGATCGATCTCGAGCGTGGGCACGTCGAGCAGGCCGGCCTTGCCGCGATCGATCTGCACACGTAGGTCGGTGCGCTGGAGCCGCACGGGGTTGTTCACGTACTGCGTGCCCGGGGTCGCGCGCATGACCTCTTCGACCGCCGCCGCGATCGAGCGCAGCGTATCGAGGTCGGAGCCGAGCACGCGCATCGCGATCGGCGCATCGATCGGCGGGCCGTTCTCGAACTCGTGCAGCTCGATCCTCGCGGCGGGGAACGCGGCCAGCTCGGCGCGCAGCGTGTCCAGCATCGCGGGCGAATGTTTCGGCTCGTAGTGGTCGAGCACGACGAACAGCTGCGCGACGGCGGCGTTGTCGCGGCGAGGGAAGAGGTTGTAGTAGACCCGAGGATTGTCGTGGCCGACGGAGGTGAAGATGGACCGGACGTCGGGTTTGCGTGAGATGACCGACTCGGCGAACCGGGCGGCGGCGTCCGTCGCGGCGATGCTCGCGCCCTCAGGGCCGGTCACGTTCACGTAGAACTGCGGCGTCTCGGCTTTCGGGAACAGCGAGAAGCCCACGACCGGGATCAGCAGTCCAGCGCCGATCACGAACGCGGCGGCCGCGGCAAGCGCACGCGCCGGCCTACGCAGCGCACGGTCGAGGATCGGCGCGTACGTGCGATGGATGACGCGCTCGAAGGTGCGCAAGGCGCGGTTGCCGCCCTCGGGTTCGTCCTTGCGCAGCACAAGACTCGCTAGCCACGGGATGATCGTGAGCGAGACGAAGAGCGAAGCCAGCACCGTGTAGATGACCGCCACGGGCAGCGAGCGGATGTACTGTCCCGGCCCGCCGGGGAGGAACAGCAGCGGCACGAACGCGAGCACGAGCGTCACGGTAGAGCCGACCACCGCCACGGCGATCTGCTTCGTCGCCTCGATCGCGGCTTCCGTTCGTGAATGACCCGCGCGCAAGAACCGCGTGATGTTTTCGACCACGACGATCGAGTCATCGACGAGCAAGCCGAGCGCGATCACGGCACCAACGATCGAGAGTTGGTTCAGCGTGAAGCCGGTCAGGTGGAGCAGCGAGATGCCGATCGCGAGCGACAGCGGGATCGAGACCATGACGATGCCGGCGGCGCGCAGCCCTAGCGGCATGAGCGTGACCACCACCAGCCCGATCGCGATCATGAAGTCCTCGCCCAGCCGCGACAATCGGTGCGACACGTTGCGGGCCTGGTCGAAGCCTCGCGCCAACGTCACGTTCTTCGGGAGCTCGGCCTCGAAATCATCCAGTGTGGCCCAGATACGGTCGCGTACGACGCTGATGTTGCGGCCATCCTGCTGCGTGACCGTGACGAGCACGGCACGCTCGCCGTTATGACGCGCGCGGTACGTCGAGTCGGCGTAGCCCCACGCCACGTCCGCGACGTCGCGGACGCGGACGAGCTGGTCGCCGCTTGCTCGGACTACGGTGTTCGAGATTTGGTCGAGCGATTCGTAGCTGCCGCTCGCGCGCACGTTGAATCGGCGCGCCCCGGCGTCGACGGCGCCAGCCGGCAGGTCCGCGCTCTCGCCGCCGATCGCGCCGAGCACGAGGCTGGGCGGCAGGTCGAGCCGCGCGAGGCGGCCGAGGTGGAGGTCGACATCGACACGCGGCTCGGGCACGCCCCAGCGTTCTGCGTCTCGCACGCCGGGCACGGCGGCCAGCCGATCCTCGAGCCGCTCGGCGAGGCGGTCCAGCTCACGATACGACGCGGTCGGGCTGACCAGCGCGAGCTGCGCGATGGCGACGTCCAGGGTCGTCGCCTTGATGACCGTGAGGTCGTTCAGGTCGGAGGGCAGCAGTGGCCGCAACGCGTTGACCTCGCGCAGGACATCATCATACCGCCGGGCGAAGTCCTCACCCGCCTCGAACTCGACGCGGATCGTCGCCAGGCCGGGCACGATTTGGCTCTCGATCAGGTCGACGTTCTCGATCGTGTCGAGCGCGTCTTCGATCTCGCGTACAACGAGCCGCTCGAGGTCCGCCGGACTGGCGCCTGGATAGACCGCGATCACCGTGTACGTCGGGAACGAGACGGGTGGGTCTTCGCCGCGCGGGATCGTGAACCACGAGTTGAGTCCGAGCGCGACCGACATTGCGAACACGACGACGGTGAACTGGTAGTTCCGGACCGGAAACGCCAGGAATCTCATCGCTCTACCCTCACGATCGCGCCGTCATCCAGCCAAGCCGCGCCGTCGGTCAAAACGGATTCCACACCCTCGAGCCCGGAGCCGATCGCCACGCGGTCACCCTCGATCGACAGCACCGTGACGCGGCGTCGCTCGGCGTGCGTGCCGTCCGGCGAGAGCGCGAACACGGTGGCCTCCGTGCCGTCCGCCTCGAGCACGGCCTCGATCGGTACGACGGCGCCGGGCACCCCGCGACCGGTTCGGATCTCGACCTCGCCGACCATGCCGGCGAGCAACGCATCGGCATCGCGCATCGTGATCTCGACCCGGTACGTGCCGGTGCCGGGCTCGGCGGCGGCGGCGATCTCAGTGACCGTGCCGCTGAACGCGCGGTCGGGGAACGCTTCGAACCGAACCACCGCGCCGTCACCGGGCTGGACGCGCACGAGGTCACGATCGGCGAGGCCCACACGGACCACGGTGCCGCGGGCGCGGCTGCCGAGCGTAAGCACCGTGGTGCCGGGTGAGACGAGCTCGCCGGCCTCGACCGAGCGGCTCAGGATCGTGCCGGCCGCGGGTGCGACGATGACGGCGTAACGACGGTCGAACTCGGCGGTCTCGATGTCCGCGCGCGCGACCTCTGCCGCCGTCTGCGCGTCCTGGAGCTGCGCGAGCGCCATCACACTGTCCGCGTACAGCCGCTCGGCGCGCTCGAGATCGCGTTCCGCCTTCTCCGCGCCGGCGCGCGCCTTCGACAGCGCCGCTTCGATCTCGCGCAGGTCGAGCGTGGCGAGCGTCTGGCCGGCAGCGACTACCTCTCCAGCGTCGACGGCCACGTCTTCGACGATGCCGCCCATCTTGAAGCTGAGTGCGATCTCATCCTTCGGCGCGACGGTGCCGGTCGACACGATGCGACGCGCGATCGTCTCTTCGACGACCGGAGCCGCGCGTACCGGGATCGGCTCTGTGCCGTTCTCCTCCTGGGATTGCGCGCTCCCGCGTCCACACGCTGTGACGACGGCGAACGACGTCGCGAACAGTACGAGGTGAGACGCGCGCATCGACTTCACGTGCGCGACTCCTCCCCCCATAGGAGGGAGGGACGATGTCGGGAGGTGCGTGGCTCGATCGATCATTGCGTCCTCATTCGTTCCGGTCGAGATCGCGCAGCGCGGCTGCACGCTCGAGGTCCACGTGACGGATGGCGTAGCGGTAGATGGTGACGGAGCGGTTCAACGCGGCGTTCGTCAGCGCCGTGCGCGCGTCCAAGAACTCGATCGGGCTCGAGAGACCTTCTTCCCAGCGGCGCTGCACGAGCTGGAAGCTGCGCCGCGCCGCGGCGAGCTGTGCTTCGGCCGTCTCGATCGCGCGAAACGCGACGGACGCGGCCTCGTGCGCCTGCCGAACGTCGAGTCGAACGAGGTCTTCGGCCTCCGCGAGCCGCGCGCGCAGACGTTGGACGTCGGCTTTCGCCGCCTGGCGCCGGGCCGCGTGCTGACCACCGCTGAACGGGTTCCACGACACCACGATCGACGCGACGCCGAAGTCGTCCTCCGAACCGAAACGGACGGTGTTGCCCTGGAAACCGTAGTCCAGCGCGAGGGCGACGGAAGGGAGGTACGACGCCGTGGCGAGCCGGACGCTCGAGCGCGCGGCGTCCATCCCCGCGCGCACCTGCGCCAGTTCCTCTCTCCGCTCGATCGCGCTCGCGACCGCGGCGTCCTCCGTCAGTGCAGGCTCGGAGCACTGCCCTGCGAGCGGGTCGCCCGGTATCTCGG
>JBOHRM010001087.1:0-5289 GCA_050732715.1 Longimicrobiales bacterium | reverse complement strand
CCGACGTCGTGCTCCGCGCCGACAGCGCGGTTGTGCAGCAGAGCACGGCGAGGAAGGGACGCGGCGCGCCCGAACTCGCGCCCGAGATGCACGGCGCCGACGCCGTGGCCCGCACCTTCTCGGGCGGCGCCGCAGCGGCCCGGCCCGCACTCGTGAACGGAGCCGCGGGCCTCGTTTGGGCGCCCGGCGGACGGCCGCGTACCGTGTTCGCCTTCGAGATCCAACACGGAAAGATCGTCGCCATCGACCTCATCGCTGACGCCGATCAGGTTCGCGAGCTCGACGTGATGCTCCTCGACGATTGAAGCGCCCGCGCCGCCGAACAGAGCCATGCGCCGTGCCGTAAGCGGCGCGTGCGAGTTACCGTGTAGCGACTCAGCTTTCCATGCCGCTCGCGCGGCACCAGCGATGCGCGAAACTCGGAACCCGGAACCCGGAACCCGGAACCCGTTTCGACTCAGCGGAGCCCGCTCTCGAACACGGGTGTGTCAGTAACGATTCCGCGTTCGGCCTTCTGCCTCTCGACCATCTCGGCCACGTCCCGGAGCAGCTGCTTCGCGTCGTAGACGATTCCATCCTTGATCGTGTAGAGGATGCCGCCCACGCGTTCGGCCTGCCCCGTCTCGTCACTGAGCCTCACGGCGCCGGTGCCGAAGAGCACCTTGAGGTTGGCGATCGGGTTCTCGCCGACGATGACGAGGTCGGCGAGCATCCCTTCGCGAACGATGCCGAACTCGGGCTCGACGCCTTTCGGCTCGAAGAGTGCCTGGGCGGGGTGCATGGTCGCGGCGCGAATCACTTCGAGCGGGTGGAATCCGGCCTCCTGGAGGAGCTCCATCTCCTGGATCGTGCCGAAGCCGAAGAGATTGTAGATGTACCCGGCGTCGGAGCTGGCGGTGACGCGGCCGCCGGCGTTCTTGTAGTCGTTCAGGAACTGCATCCACACGCGGTAGAAGTTCTTCCACGCGATCTCGTCCCATGAGGTCCAGTCGAAGTAGTAGGAGCCGTGGCTGTCACGGCTCGGCTGATAGAAGTCCCAGAGCGACGGCAGCGTGTACGTCTGGTGCCATTCCGCGGCGCGCATACGCATCACGTCGCGGCTGGCGAGGTAGGCGACCATGGTGGGGTCCATGATGGTGCCGAGCTCGAGGAACTCGTTGATCAGCGCCTTCCACTCGGGGCTCCCCGGCGGGTGGATCAGGTCCCACTGGCGTGCGACCTGGCCGAAGCGATGCTGCTCATCGTTGTAGTTCATGTCGGCGGGCCAAGGCTGCACGTCGTTCTGCCGGTACAATGCCTCGAACAGGCCGTAAAAGTGCGTGACGGTGCCGAGGCCGAGGCGCGCCGCGTCGATCGCGTTCATCTGGGCGACGCCAATTTGTGCGAGGTGCGCGGTGCTGCCGAGCCCTTGCGCCTCCGCCTCGTCGAGCAACGCCTCCATGATCGCTGGCGGGTGCGCGTTCAGCTTCAAGCCGTCGACGCCGTTCTCCGCCGCCCACCGCACCCATTCGCGCGCCTGCTCCGGTGTGCGGACGGGTCCGCCGTCCCAGCCGTTGCCGGGCCGAAGATACACGAACATGCGCGGCGCGGTGATCTCGTTCCTCGCACTTCGTTCGCGCTCAACCATCGCGAACTCGAACGGGCCGTACTCGACGCCACGTCCGGCGGTGATCCCGTGCGCGAGCCACAACTTGTAGACGTACTCCGACTCCGGCGTCTTCTGCGGATCACCCGTGTGCAGATGATTGTCGACGAAGCCGGGCAGCACGTACATCCCTTCCGCCTGAATCTCTCGCGTCGCACCCTCGGGGCGGCCCTCGGTCCGCAGCGGTCGGCCCGGCGTGCCCGCACTCGCGATCTGCACGATGCGGTTGCCCTCGATCACGATGTCGGCCGGCCCACGCGCCGGCCCGCCAGTGCCGTCGATCACGGTCGCGGCGCGGATGATCAGCCGCTCGAACGGGCCTTCGCCTTCCGCCCGCGGCGGCGCGGGTTGGATCCGGGCCCGGCCGGCTTCGACCTGCGCCTCCGCATCCGCACCCGCACTCAACGGTCCCGTGAGCAACAGCGCGACCATTGTCGCTGCCCGTGCATGAACGCTTGCTCGCCTCATGGTCGACCTCTGATCCGATTTTTCCGTCAGGTTTGCCGATCGCATAAAGTATTCGATTGCGCGACCGCGGAACAGATTTCTTGCGCGGACCGCGCGGCAGCGTTGAATTTGACACGGCCCCCACCGATGACTTCGGCCTGTGCCGTTGGCGCCGGACGGATCGGGATCGGGACGAGCGGGGACGGGGCGAGCGTGGAGATGACGGAAACCCGCATTTACGTGTTGTTCGACGAGCTGCTCGATCTGGACGAGTCAGATCGCGCGGCGCGGCTGCGTGAGATCGCTGTGCGGAATCCTGAGGTGCACGCGAGGCTCGTGCGGCTGCTCGATGCGGACCACGAGGCGGATGTTCGGCTACGCGACTACGAGCAAGCCGTGGCGCGCGTGGCTCTCGCGGCTGCGGCCGGGCGTCGCGTCGGCGCGTGGCGGCTGGTCGAGGAGATCGGCCATGGCGGCATGGGCGTGGTTTATCGCGCCGAGCGGGCCGACGGCCAGTTCGAGCAGCGTGCCGCGATCAAGCTGCTCCGGTTCGGCCTGACGCAGGACGATCTCGTCCGTCGTTTCCTCACGGAGCGGGAGATTCTGGCCTCGCTCCAGCATCCGCACATTGCGCGGGTGCTGGATGGCGGCGTCACGGATGACGGGACGCCGTGGTTCGCGATGGAGTACGTCGAGGGCGTTCCGATCACCGAGCACTGCGAGCGTCGCGGTCTCTCGATCGACGAGTGCCTCGAGCTCTTCGAGCGCGTGTGTCGTGTCGTGCAGCATGCGCACAACCGCCTGATCATCCATCGGGATCTGAAGCCATCGAACATCTTCGTCGGCGGCGACGGCACGCCCCACCTCCTCGACTTCGGTCTCGCGAAGGTGTTGGAGGACCCGGCGGCCGACGTCACGTCGACGCACCCGGGCCGGCGCTGGCTGACGCTCGAGTACGCGAGTCCCGAGCAGGTCAGAGGCGAGCCGCTGACGACGTCGTCGGATACGTATCAGCTCGGTCTCATCCTCTACGAGCTGCTGGCGGGGCGCCGGCCGTACACGGTCAAGGGTCTATCTCCCGGCGAGGCGGAGTCGGTGATCTGTGAGAGGGAGCCGTCCCGGCCGAGCACGGCCGCAGCGACGGTGGATCGTGCCGACAAGTCGCCCCGTCTCGTGCTGCCGCGCAAGCTGCTGCGGAGGCTGAGGGGCGATCTCGATACGATCGTGATGAAGGCGCTGCACAAAGATCCGGATCGTCGCTACGCGTCGGCCGAAGCGTTGGCGGACGACATTCGGCGGCACCTGACCGGCCGGCTGATCCACGCGCGTCCGGATACGATCGGCTATCGCACGCGCAAGTTCGTGGCGCGGCATCGCTGGGCGGTCGGCGCCGCCGTGCTGGTCTTCCTGTCGCTGGTCGGCGGGTTGGCCGGAACACTCTCGCAGGCGCGACGAGCCACGGAGAACGCGCGCGATGCACTCGATGCGCAGCGTCGCGCCGAAGAGGTGACGGCGTTCCTGGTCGGTCTCTTCGAGGCGAATGATCCGAGCGTGGCGCAAGGTGACACGATCACGGCGCGCGAGCTGCTCGAGCGCGGCGTGGCGCAGGCCGAGGAGATGACGGACCGTCCGGAGCTTCAGGCGACGCTCTTCGGTGTGACGGCTCGCGTCTATCAGAGTCTTGGCAACGTGAGCCGCGCGGATGAGTTGTTCGCTCGCTCGGCGGCCGCCTGGGATGCCGTGAGCCCAGAACGCGAAAACGAGGATGAGCGCGCGCAGACGCTGTTGAGCCTTGGATTCGCGCGATATTTGCTGGGGCGGAGGGAAGAAGCAGAGCAGCTTTATCGCGAGGTTCTCATGTTGCGATCCGCGACGGAACCCGGCGACCCTATTCGAGCGGACGCCCTCTACCGTCTATTCGAGGTCCTTCACGTTCACGACCGGACTGAACAAGCCGATCAAGTATTCGCGGCGTGGGAGGAAGCGATGCGGCACGCGCCGCCCGCCACCGATGTCGGGGCCGCTGGCCGGGTGCTGACTCTGGCCCAGATCCTGGGATTTCGCGGTCAGGTTCGCGGTGACGTCGGCTTGATCCGCCGCGGCCAGGCGCTAATCGATGATGCGCTCGGAACGCTCCAACCGGCGCTCGGCGCTCGCCACCCGATGGTCGGCGAGATTTTCAATCTGAAGCTCGCGCTTTGGGAGCAGGAGCTGGAGCTTCAACCCGAAGCGCCCGCGGTCCTTGCCCGCGCAGATTCGGTAAGCCAAAGGGCGGTCGAGCTGCACCGCGCGATCTATCCCGATCCGCACCAAGAGATGGCCAGCAGTCTCTTTGCCCGGTCGAACGTATTGCGCAGGCTCAAGCGATACGATGAAGCTGAGGTGGCGATCCGCGAGTACATGGAGACTATCGAGGCAGTTCGTGGGACGGACAACATTGAATGGATCGAAGGCCTCAGCCAACTCGCCACCAACCTCTTCGACAGGGGCAGTTATGATGCCGCGGTGGCTCGGCAAACTGAGGTCTCGGACTGGTGGGTGCGCTCATACGGCAAGGACTACGTTCTTACGCTGAGGGCCGACCTCTCGCTCGGCCGCATGCTCACCGCCGCGGGCCGGTTCGAGGAAGCCGAACCGTTGCTTGCGTCGGCGCTCGCGAGGCTCGAAGTGCAGCGCGGGCGGGATGACCGCTTTACTCGACAAGCCATCCGCGCGCTCGTCGAGCTGTACGAAGCCTGGGGCAAGCCCGACCGAGCGGCCGCCATCGCGGCAGACTCGCTGCCGTGACGCGATCGCGAAAGCCCTCGCGGGCGACGAGACAGGCCGCGCGAGCGGCACAAGTCGCGTTTTCGCGGGGGCCCGACTGCGACACCCGCGTGTTCCTGGCGCGACACTCGACTGCGCGAGCTCCGGTTGTGTCGTGGCCGGGTGCACATTAGGACTCTCGCGTGACTCTCGCCGCATCAAGAGCCACGAGTGTCGCGCTGGGAACCATCCAGCTCGCCCTCCTGATCAGTACGAGCACTGTTGTGGTGGCTCAAGCGCCAGAGGTCGACGTCCCCGCATGCGTTGGATCCACCGCGGCAGATCGGGATCGCGACGGGCTCTCGGATTCATGTGAGGTCGCGCTCGCCCACGCGTTTGCTCCGGTCCTGACTGTACGATCGGGCGGGTGCAACTGGGACTACGAAACAGGC
>JBOHRM010001086.1:0-3543 GCA_050732715.1 Longimicrobiales bacterium | reverse complement strand
ACGCGGCACCGGCTGTCCACGCGGCCGGTGAGTCGCCACCAGCGGCCAGCCGCACGCCGCGCGCGCCGAGCGACCCCAACGTCAGCTCGCCCGCATCCACGGCTGCACTGCGGCGCGTCTCGATCAGTATCACTCCGGCCTGCGCACCCGCGCCGAAACGTGCGGAGCGCGCGCCCGGCAGCACGACCAGCGATGCGATGCGCGCCGCCGCAATCGTGCTCAGATCCGCCTCGCCGGTCATCGGATCGTTGATCGGAACGCCGTCGACGAGCACGAGGACGGCGTCGGGCGCCATGCCGCGCAGCGAAACGTGCTGCGGCGCGCCGGGGCCGCTCGATTGTACAACCACGCCCGGCACGTCGCGCACGGCGTCTCCTACCGTCCGCGCACCCGAACGCTCGAGCGCGGCCCGGTCGAGGTGGATCTCGCCCGCCGTGCCGGGCCCCGATGACTCGACCGTGATCTCGGGCAAGCTGAGCGGCTTCGGCTCGAGCCGGATCGCGAGGTTCGAGGCCTCGCCGTTGCGCACGGCGACCGCCGCCTCGTGCGCCACATACCCGAGCCGATCGAACTCGAGCACCCAGCCGCCCGGCTCGATGCCACGCATCACGAACCGCCCCGCCGCATCCGTCACCGCTGTCCGTTGAAGGCCCGGCAGCGACACGGTCACGAGGTCGAGACCGGCACCGGTCGCCGCGTCGGTGACCACGCCGCGTACTTCACCGGGATGCTGGGCGGCCGACTCCGTGGCTGCCGTGATGAGCAGCGCCGTGGCGAGCGCCGCGACGCGCGGGCACTTCATCATCGCCACGCACCCGGGTGCAGGGCCCGCGAAAGCGTACGCGCGGCCTCAGCCACCCGCGGTCCCGGGCGGTTGAACAGATCGGACTCGACACGCACGACCCTGCCCTCGCGGAACGCCGTCAGGTCCCGCCAGCCAGGCTCGCCATCGACCATCTCGAACGGTGTGGCGTGGGACCGCCCCTGCGGTAGCACGATCACATCCGGGTCACGCCGCAGGATCTCCTCGACGCTGATCTGCGGCCAGCGGATCGGCGAGTCGGCAAAGACGTTACGGCCGCCCGCCGCCGTGATGACTTCGTCGATGAACGTCCCGGGCCCCGCCGTTTGCGGCGGCCGCGGCCAGATCAGGTAGAGCACCGAAGCACGCGGCCGCCCCGCGACCGCACGGCGCACCGTGTCGAGCCCCGCCTCGAGCCGGCGAATCAACGAGTCCGCGCTCACCGGTATGTCCAGCAGCGTTCCGAGGCGGCGCGCGGTCGAATAGATGTCCGCCGTGCGTTGTACGTTCGCGAGATAGATCCGCAGCCCCGCGGACTCGAGCAGCGGCCACCCGCGCGCCCCCCAGTCTCCGCCCCCGATTACGAGTTCGGGCTCGAACGCCAGGATCGCCTCGGCCGACGGCGTCAGCGTGAGACCCAGGGAGGGAACGTCGGCGATGCGCGGGTCCGTGTCGTACCTCGTCCGGGCGACCAGACGATCGGCCGCGCCCAGAGCGACGATGAGCTCCGTGACCGATGGCAGCGTCGAAACGATCCGTTTCGGCCGCGGCGAGACCGAAACGAGGCGACCGGCGTCATCCACGATAGTCCGAACGGCGCCCGACGGGGCCGCCCGAGCGGCCTGGCCTTCGCACGCCGCAATCATCGCCAGGAGCAGCCAGCCCCACCCGCGCCGAGCCGGGACACGAAAAACCCGCTTCTCCGCTACAGGAGGAACGGGTCTCGCTCCGGCCGTACTGCACCAGGAGTGTACCACCCGAAGCCTTCCCTCGAAGGATGTAGATCGGGAACGAACGGGGCCGGTCTCCTGGCTCGAGGCAGCTACCGCTCGCCTTCCCAGCACGCGTGGCGTGCCAGTGGCGTCCGAGCGGGCATCACGCGCGGCACACTCGCCGCGCGGCCTCTCACAGTGGCGGGGCCGCACCGGTTTCACACCGGATTTCCTGGTGGCCCCGTTCGTTATGTCGTCGCCATTCTATACCGCGGTCGCGGGCGCCGCAAGTCCCGGCGGACGTGGCGATACGAGGCGCCAGTCGCCCGTGGGTTTAGTTCCCGCCGCCAGGGCTGCCGTTTTCGGCTCCTTGTCGCGAGCGCTATGAACTCGTCTTCTCAGGAAGCTTGACACCGCCGCAGACCAGCTCGTTGATCTGCGTCAGCCCCCAGTCGCCCAACATCACCAGGGGCAGTGCGATGAAGATGAAGGACCGCTTCTGTGGCGTGAGACCTGAGGCCGCGAGGAGCGATAGTGCCTCGACACGCTCCGGAAAGCGGGTGGCGAAGTGCAGCCCCGATCCAGCCACCGAGTGAAATCCCAACGATACGGACGCGCGGCACGCCGACCTCGTCGAGCAGACTCTTCAATCAGATCGAGGCCTCTTCGCTGGCCAAAGTGAGGCGCCTGTCTTCGCTGAGACCAGGCTCGCCGACGGTATCGGCCGCGATGACCCGGAAGTGCCGGGACCAGAGCGGTATGTCGGCCATCCAAGTCGCCGAGTTGCTGGCGGCGCTGGCCAAGCGCGCACGGACCGCGACGGGGCTGTCGCAAACCGCATTCGCCGAACGGTACCAGATTCCGCTGTCCACGTTCCGGCAATGAGAGCAGGGCAAGCGTCGCGCGGACGAGGCGGCCATCAACTATCTGCGCCTGATCGCGAAGGCACCCGGCATCATCGCCCAAGTGCTGCGGGCGGCGTGATTCCGATCGTGGTCTCATGAGGGTCGTCGCGGCGCGGCAACCGCAGGCCGAGCTGTATTCTGAGGCGGGCGGCGCCCTCTGCATGGAGGCGGCGATGGAGAAGTCCGGGCAAAGCGGGAACGAAGGCGATGTCCCACAGTATGATAACGGTCATACCGGTGCCGCCAGTGGTCATGGTGGCGGCGCGACGGTATCTTGACGGGTATTGGAGCAGAGGGAGGCCGGATGCGAGCGATCCGCTCTTCACGGGTCGGCACTCGGCTGATCGCCCGGTCTCCGTCGAGCTGTGAGCAACGAAACGGTCAACGAATGGTTCAACCGAGCTCTCATGTTGGCCGCCGAAGCGGGGCGGCCAATCGGACTGCCGAAGCAGAACCGGTGGCACGGGCTTCGGTACGCTCGGCGAACCGGCTGCGGAAGGTCGAAACGAAGTATGGCCGGTTTCTCCTCGGCCACTCGATCAATGCCGGCACGCCGGGGATCGAAGTCTCGGAGGGTCGCTATCTATATCTAGGGTTGGTTCCGGAGGATCTGGTGGCGGCAGCAGCGATCGGCACGTGCTGATTCTGTCCCGTTTGTCCCGGACGGTTTGGCAGGTGCCGTAAGTCGTTGTAAAATAGGGTTGGAGGGCTAGACCTAATTGGCAAGGCAGCGGTCTTGAAAACCGCCGGGCGCAAGCCCTTGGGGGTTCGAATCCCTCGCCCTCCGCTCACCGACCGGAGTCTCCTTGGCAGAGGCGCAGCGCCAGCTCGGGTTTTGGCTCGCCGAACCGGAGCGGCGACTGCTCCGGGCGATGGCCGGCCGGCTCCCCACGTGGGTACAGCC
>JBOHRM010001085.1:0-3464 GCA_050732715.1 Longimicrobiales bacterium | reverse complement strand
CGACTGGTACGCGCAGTCGCACCCCGAGACGCGCGCGCGAGTCACCGCGATGCTGCGGTGGCGGCCGCACGTGGCCGTCGACCTGCACGAGATGGGCTCGAACTCGACGTACTTCTTCCCGCCGGCGATGGACCCGATCAACCAGATCATCGATGAGAACATCCTCGCGTGGTGGGACATCTACGCAGCCGACATCATCTCCGAGTTCGATCGTCACGGCTGGTCGTTCTTCCGACGCGAGGGCTACGACGAGTTCTATCCCGGCTACGGCAGCTCGTGGCCGCTCTACACCGGCGCGGTCGGCATGACGTTCGAGCAGGCCTCGAGCCGCGGGGGCGCGATCCGGCGCGATGACGGCACCGTACTGACACTGGAGGAAGCGGCCAATCATCACTACGCCGCCGCGTGGGCCACGGCGCTGGGCACCGCGCGCCGGCGGCAGGACCGCGTGCGCGACTATCTCACGTACCGCCAGGCCGCGATCGCGGAAGGCGAGGACGGCTCGCTGCGCACGGTGATTCTCGAGCGCGATGCGTTCGGCCGCGCGGACTCGCTCGCGCGGAGGCTGATCGACAACGGCATCGAGGTCGGGCGGCTGAGCGCCGCGACACGCGCGCCGGATGCGTTGCGGTTCGGCGAGATGGAACGTGTCACGGCGGAGATTGGTGGCGGCGCGTACGTCATCGATCTGGCTCAGCCGCAAGGCCGGCTGGCGCGCGTACTGCTCGAGCCGGATGCCCCGCTCGATTCGACATTCATCGCGGAAGAGCTCGAGCGCCGGCTGACTGGTCAGTCTCGGCGGTTCTACGATGTAACCGCGTGGTCCCTGCCCTACGCGTTCCGCGTCACCGCCTGGGGTACCAGCGCGGCCGTCGAGGGGGCGACGGCGCTCGGCGCGGACGTCTACACGGTCACGGATGAGGACATGGACGCCATGCCGGAGGCTCCTGTCGAGGCGCGCTACGGCTATGCGTTCGCGCCCGGCAGCGAATCGTCACTGAAGCTTCTGGCGACGCTGTTGGCCGACAGCGTGCGCGTCTGGTACGCGCCGCGCAGCTTCCGCTCGGGGCCACACGAGTTCCCGGCCGGCGCGTTCGTCGTGCGCGCCGGCGCGAACGCGCCGGACATTCACGAACGCGTGATCGAGCACGCCAGCGCCGCGCGCGCCGACGTCGTTTCGCTCGCGTCCGCGCGCGCCGACGAGGGCACGGACCTCGGCAGCAACAGCGTCAACCCGATCCCGACGCCGCGCGTCGCGTTGCTCGGCGGCACGCCCGTATCCGGCAACTCGTTCGGTTACGCGTGGTACGCGTTCGATCAGCGGCTGCACTACCCCGTCACGCCGCTGGATGTGGACGCCGTGGCCGGCGCCGCGCTCGATGACTTCGACGTGCTCGTCGTGCCGTCGGCTTCCGCAGGCACACTCAACGGCGCGCTCGGCGAGAACGGCCGGACGCGCGTCGCGCGTTGGGTTCGCTCCGGCGGCGTGCTGATCACGCTCGACGCCGCGACCGAATGGTTGGCGAGCGACGATCTCGACCTGGCACGGCTGGGCGTCGAGCCCGACAGCGTCCGCGCGGACACCACCACCGGTCAGGCGCCGCTGCCGATGCGCGTGCCCGGCGCGATCCTGCGCGCGGAGGGCGACACGCTTTCCCCGCTCATGGCCGGGATCCGGCCCGGCGAGATCCCCGTGCTCGCGTTCTCCGAGCGCGTGCTCACCACACCCGACGACCTGGCCCCAGGCGAGGTTGTGGTCCGGCACGCCGAAGAATCACGGCTTCGCCTCGCCGGCTATCTGTGGCCCGAAGCCCCCAAGCACCTCGCCGGGTCACCCTACCTCTGGACCGAAAGCGTGGGCCGCGGCCGCATCATCGGCTTTGCCGGCGACCCCAACTTCCGCGACTTCTGGCGCGGACTGCTGCCCTTGTTCGCCAACGCCGTATTCTTGGGACCGAGCTATTGATCGGTTGCCGGTTGCGGCGCGAGACATGCGTGCGACCCGGGCGTTTGCCCGAGTCATGACCGAGCGAGAGTAAGCCGATGACCGCGATGAAGGGATGCGCGCATATCCGTCAAGTCGGCGCCGTGAAGATCGGCGACCGCGACGAGTGCGAGGAGTGCGTATCGATTGGAGCGCAGTGGGTCCACCTGCGCACGTGTCAGCAATGTGGCAGCACCCTGTGCTGCGACAGCTCGCCCAACCGCCACGCCAGTCGTCACGCGCGACTGGATGGACACCCCGTCATCGCGTCGGCAGAAACCGGTGAACGCTGGCTGTACTGCTATCCCGACGACACGGCCGCGGAATACTAGGCGCGGCCAACGCGAGGGCTGGCACGGGCGTCCTTCGTACATTGATCGGAAACGACGGTGTACGAACCGAGAACCATGACAAGCTGCTCCGGGATGTCACGAGTGATGCAGCCGACAGGCTACGTTTGTTTCCTGCTGCTGCTTGGCACGAGCTGCCAGGCTGAATTCCGGGACCCCGGACGTGTCGAGCCGGTCGAAGCGGCCGTCGTTGCGCTGCCGGCGCCGGTACGACCCACGACGCGCGGGCTCGACAGTCTCCTGCTCGCGCGCGCGTTCGAGCGAGCCGCCGAGCTCCCGCAGCTGCACAGCCTGATCGTTGCGCGCCATGGCGTGGTCGCGCGCGAGGAGTATTTCCGCGGCCCTGGGCCGAATGGGCTGGCGAATGTCAAGTCGGCGTCGAAGAGTGTGATCTCCGCGCTCATCGGAATCGCCATCGAGGAAGGTCACCTCGAGGGTGTGGACCAGCAGGTCGCGGCGTTCTTCCCGGAGTACATCGGTGACGGCGCGGACCCGCGTATTCGAGAAGTGCAGATCGAGCACCTGCTTTCGATGCAGGCCGGTCTCGAGCCGACGTCCTTCGAGAACTATGGCCGCTGGGTATCGAGCGCGAACTGGGTCCGCTATGCGCTCGAGCAGCCGTTCGTCGACGAGCCCGGCCGACGCATGCTCTACAGTACGGGCAACACGCACGTGCTCTCGGCGATCCTGACCCGCGCCACGGGCCGGAGCACACTCGAGTATGCGCGGGAGAGGCTGGCGCGGCCGCTCGGCATCCGACTCGCCGCCTGGGCGCGCGATCCGCAGGGCGTCTACTTCGGCGGCAACGAGATGCGGTTCCGGCCGCGCGATCTGCTTGCGTTCGGTGAGATCTATCGCAACGGCGGTCGCCACGAGGGAAGCCAGCTCGTGCCCGAGGAATGGATCCGCGCGTCGTGGGTGCGGCGGACGACGTCGCCATTCAACGGCCACGGTTACGGCCTGGGCTGGTGGATGCGCCGCAGCAACGGCTACGACGTCTACTTCGCATGGGGGTACGGCGGCCAGTACGTGTTCATCGTGCCCGAGCTCGAGCTGACGGTCGTCACCACGTCCGACGCGCTGTCACGAGGGCGCGGCCACAATCGCTCGATCCACCGCCTCATCGATGA
>JBOHRM010001084.1:0-6208 GCA_050732715.1 Longimicrobiales bacterium | reverse complement strand
GGTGGGCTCTGGTGCGCCCGGCGGCGACGGGGCCGGTGGGCTCGCGCGCGCGCTGGTGTTCGGCACCGCGTGGGGCTGGGGCTGGCTCATCCAGGTCGCGGCCGCGGCCGCGGGTGTGCTGGCGTTCAGCGCGGCCCAGCGCTCGCCGAAACGCGGCTGGTTGCTCGCCGCTGTGATCGCCATCGTGCTCGCCATCACGCCCGCACTCTCCGGCCACGCCGTCGCCGTCAACCGGCTCCCGGCCCTCGCCGTCGCCGCGGACTGGACACACATGCTCGCCGTCTCGGCGTGGCTCGGGACCTTGGTGTTCGTGATCGGCGTCGGCGTGCCCGAGGCGATCCGGGGCGATGCGACGACGGCGGGGCGAGCGATCGGCGACATGGTTCGCGTCTTCTCGCCGGCCGCGCTCGTGTTCGCCGGCCTGGCGGTGGGGACGGGCGTCGTGTCCGCCGTGTTCCAGCTCGGCGCGGTTTCCGACCTGTGGACGAGCGAGTACGGCAACACGCTGCTGATCAAGATCGGCGTGGTGCTGCTCGTCGCGGCCGCTGGCGCCTACAACTGGCGGCGCGTCAAGCCTCGGCTCTCCGAGCCCGCCGACGCCTCGCGACTCCGCACGTCAGGCGCGATAGAGCTCGCCGCCGCCGCCATCGTGCTGCTGATCACCGCGATCCTGGTCGCGACGCCAACGCCGACACCGTGAACGACGCGCCGCGGACCGAGCCGATCAGAGCCGCTCGAGCGCCTTTCGACCCAGCGGCGCGAAATGCCGCTCCGGATCGGGCAGGAACATGACCAACATCTCGATGAGTATGTCGTCCTTCAGGATCGCCGAAGGCATGATGTCGCTGAAGACGGCGGCGTCGCCTAGAGCCCCCACCGGACCCGGCCGCACGATCGAGTCGACATCCACGTCTTCGTCGCCGAAGGCTTCGCTCATCAGGTCGATCGCCAGCGCCGTCCCCGATTGCTGGATCTCCCACGACTCGCGTCCGCCGCGCCACGTGACCGTGATCCCGAACCACGTCATATCGCTGGTCGGGCTCTCGTAGGTGCAGGTGGTCTTGTTCGACCGCCCCGCCTCCGGCCGCGCGGTCACCGGCTCGCCGACAATCGCCGTGATCTCCTCCGGCCGGATCAGCGTGCAGGCGTCGCGCAGCTCGCCCGCCATCGACGCGGCCGGCGATTCTGACCTGCCCGCCATCGCGTCGCCGGCGGCCGCTTCCGACGAATCTCCGCCGCACCCGGCCAGTCCCGCGACGAGGATCAACACGGCGCCCGCGCCGGCCGCACCGCGCCGATGAGCGTATTTCGATGCCGCTTCAACTCGTTTCACGATTCCCCCTCGAAGTGCGTTCGGTTTCCAGCCCGCATACAGACAAACGAAATCCGGAGCGTGGCGGGGCCAATCGTCGCACGGCGAGGAAATGACCGGCGGGGCGTTGTCCCGCCGCGCCGAATGATGCGGCACCCAGGCGCGGCCGGCGGAGCGTCGTGTCCCCGCTGGATCTCGTGCGCGACCGAGCGGTGGCACGCACGCGGATCGTGATCGTGGGCGCCGGCGTTGGCGGGCTGGCGCTGAGCCGTGCGTTCGCGCGGCGGGGCGTACCGCACGTCGTGCTCGAGCGCGAGGCGGAGCCCGGCGGCGTCATCCACACGATCCGCACGGACGGCCGCGTGCTCGAGGCCGGTCCCCAGCGGCTCCGGCTGACACGCAGCCTGCACCAGCTCGTGCAAGCGCTGGGGCTCGAGGACCCGCTCGTCGTCGCGCCGCGCGGACTGCCGCTCTTCATCTACCGCCGCGGCGCGCTCCGCCTCGCGCCGCTGTCACTGCTCGAGCTGCGGCGTACCGATCTGTTCTCGTGGGCGGACAAGCTCCGTATCTTCGCCGAGCCGCTGACCCGGCCCGCTCGAGACCACGAGACCGTGGCCAACTACTTCATCCGCCGGTTCGGCCGCGCGGCCTATCAGGACTTGCTCGGTCCGCTGTTCGGTGGGCTCTACGCCTCCGATCCGGCGGACATGCTCGTCCGCCATGCGCTGCTCCCTACGCTGCGCGAGCTGGGCGGCACGCGGAGCACCGTGCTCGCGCTGCTGCGACGCGAGATCAATTCCGGCGCAAGCGTCCGAGCGCGGCACGGCGATCGTGACGGCGGGGATCGCGTCGGCGGCGCACCCGCCTGCTCGTTCCGCTCGGGCCTGCGCACGCTGACCGACGCGATGTCCCACAGCGTCCGCGAGCACGTCCGCCTCCGCTCCGCCGCCCTCGCCATCGAGCACTTCCGCTCACCCACCGCTGAGGAGGAGAGTCGCAATGTCGACGATATCCCGTCTCCACGAGCAGGGGGAGAGGCTGAGGTGGCGCTCACCCCGACCGAGCGCGCCGGCGCATACCGCGTCGTCACAGACGACGGCGATCTCACCGCTAGCGACGTCGTGCTCACCTGTCCGGCGTCCGACGCGGCCTCTCTGCTGCGCCCGCTCGCGCCACGCGCGGCCGCCGCGCTCGATGCGCTGCACTACAACCGCATCGCCATCGTCTACCTGATCGCGGAGGGCGTGCGCACCGGTATGGGCTACCAGGTCTCCTTCGCCGAGCCGCTGCACACGCGCGGCGTCACGTTCAACCACTCGCTGTTCGCACGCGACGGCGTGTACACCGCGTTCCTCGGCGGCGCCCGTGACCCCGACCCCGACCGCCTCTCGGACGACGCGATCGCCGCCACCGCCGCCCGCGAATTCGAGCAGGTCACCGGCCGCACCGGCCGGCCGATCCACGTCACCCACGCGCGCATTCCCGCATGGGACCGCTCCTGGACCGCCCTCGATGACGTGCGCCTGCCCCCAGGCATCCACCTCTGCGCGAACTACGAATCGCGCATCGGCGTGCTCGGCCGCATCGCCCGCGCGGAGCAGCTCGCCGCCGCGATCCAGTGAGCCCGCGCACGCCTTTCTTTGCGGCCTAGTGTCCCGTAACAGTGATTTCTCACATAATTCCCGGGCGGGGCATCCCGCCTGGCGGCGTTGCACGTCGATCAAATACACCCGGTATTCTCCCTCCTCGCGCCTTGCCAGGCGGGCGCCGCGCTCCGGGACTTATGCAATTAATCACTGTTACGGGACACTAGCTGCCGATCACGGGCGCGAGATAGCCGTGCAGCAACCTCTTGAGCTCGGCGACCATCGCCTCCCGCTCCGCCCCCTGGCGCCACGGATCAGCGGCAACATCGCCTTGAACAAATGCGAGCAATTGCTCATAAATAGCGCGGGACGGGATGTTCCCGTTGGCGTTGGACACGGAGCGATCATTCGCCGCAGCTGCTGGGGAGAATTGATTCATGCCATCTCGTCGTCATACCGTTGGCGTATTCGCGTGTCTGCTACTCTTCTGGCTCGTTTTGCCGGCGTCACCTGACGTGGCGCGAGGGCCGGAGTCGCTCGCCGGCCGGTACGTGATCCTACCCGAACAGGGAGACGAGATCGAGGCGGCGATCGACAAGGCGGTTTCCGAGATGAGCTTCCTGACTCGGGGCATTGCGCGAGGTCGACTACGGCGGACGAATCCGCCTCCTGAGTCGTTAGCGATCGGGGTCCAAGGTACGGACGTCGTGATTCAGCAGGACGCGCGCATTCCTGTGCGTGCGGCTTGGAACGGCACGCCCGTCGAGTGGACGAACGATGAAGGTGAGGAGCTCGAGGTGAGCATGGTGTGGGAGGACCCGGTGCTCCGCCAGGTGTTCGTGGCAGACGACGGGCAGCGAGTGAACGAGTTCTGGTCGAGCGAAGGCGGCCGGATCCTGACCATGCGGGTCGTCGTATCGAGCCCGCGCCTTTCGGAGGACGTGGTCTATCAGCTCGCCTTCGGGCGTGACTCCGCCGAATCGGGAGGGCGGCGCTGATGCCCGGTCACCGTGGCTCGGGGCGCACGCGTTGGGTGCCGGTCGCGCCCGGCGTCACGCGCCCGCTCGGCGCGCCGGTGACCGGCCACGTGTCCGCGACACGGTAGCCGCGCGGCCACGGATCGTCCGGGTCCAGCCATAACTGGTGCGTGCCCGTGATCCAGGCGCGGCCGGTGATGGACGGGATGATCGCCGGCCTTCCGCTCACCTCGGTCGCACGCTCGATCGCACAACGGAACTCGGACCCGATGATCGACCGTGCGACATACGTGTCGCCCAACTCCATCAGCCCTTTGGCGCGGAGCACCGCCATGCGCGCCGAGCACCCCGTGCCCGTGGGCGATCGGTCGATCTTGCCCGGCCGGACCGCCACCGCGTTCGGGCCGCGCAGCACGCCGTTCTCCCTCTCCAGCGGTCCCGCGAACTGGCAGAACGAGAGGTGATCCCACTCGGCGTTCTCGGGGTGCGCGAACCCGAGCTGCTCGTTCGCCGCGGCCGTGATCCGCGTCCCGAGCACCGCCAGGTCGCGCGCCTCGTGCGGCGCGATCTCGAAGCCGAGCGCCGCCGCGTCGACGATGACGAAGCTGTCGCCGCCGTACGCCGTGTCGACCTCGAGCGTCCCGATAGCCTCGAGCTCGAGCGCCGCGTCGAGACGGTCTGCGAACGACGGCACATTCGTGATCGTGACCCGCCGGACTTTGCCATCCCGACATTCCGCCCGAGCCCCGACCAGCCCGCCCGGCGCTTCCAGCACGAGGTGCGTCTCGGGCTCGGTCATCGGCAGGATGCCCGTCTCGAGCAGGACCGTCGCCACGCACATCGAGTTCGAGCCCGACATCGGCGGCGTGTCCTCGGGCTCCATGATGATCCACCCCATCTGCGCGCGCGGGTGCTTCGGCGGGACCAGCAGGTTGACGTGCCGGAACACGCCGCCACGCGGCTCGTTCAACACGAAGCCGCGCAACGTCCCGTCCGCCGCGATGAAGCTGCGCTGATCCCACAGCGTCTCGCCCGGAGGCGGCGCCACGCCGCCGACGATGACGTCGCCGACCTCACCTTCCGCGTGACAACTCACGACGTGGATGACTCTGGTGCTCCTCACCTAGGCGCTTCCTTTGAGCCGAAGCGGCGTTGACGTTGACACGGCCGCTCAGTCGGCGTTCAGCGCCTCCGTCGCCGATACGCGCGTGACGCCTCTTGCAGGGAAGTAAGCCGCGACGAGGCAAACCGCCAGCACCAGCACCGCGACGATTGCATAGGTCGCGCATGACCGCGATACAGTGCCTCCTCCGTCCGCCCTACCAGCGCATCAGCTGCGTGACCTGGATGAGGTTGCCGCAGGTGTCGTTCAGCATCGCGATCTTCGACGCGGTCACCTCGGTCGGCGGCATGGTGAACTCGGCGCCGCCCGCTTTCATGCGCTCGTAATCGCCCTGGACGTCGTCGGTGAAGAACATGACCGCGGGCTGGCCCTGCTCGAACATCGCCTGCTGGTAGGCTTTGGCCGCCGGATTGTCGTTGAGCGCCAGCTGCAGCTCCGTGCCCTCCGGTTCGTCGGGCGAAGCGACCGTGAGCCAGCGAAACGACTCCCTGCTGAAGTCCGCCTTCTTCACGAAGCCCACCACTTCGGTATAGAAGCGCAGGGCCTTCTCCTGGTCGTCGACATACACGCGGGTCAGTTTGATCTTCATCGGTTCCTCCTATGGGTTGCACTTTGCGGCGCTGCCGCGTCGCTGCTATGACGAGACGCAGCGAAAGAATGTGACCGGTCCCAACGCACACCATCGACCGAACCACGGATTCGCGGATCGAAAGTTGCACCGACCGCGGCCAATCCGTGCGTACGTCATTCGTCGCCGGGTCGCCGCAATTCGACGTACGTACGGCCGTACGAGGAGCCCGACGTGCCGTCTCCGCTTCGGGCAGGCGGTCCACCCCGACCCCTGGAGAATGGCCACAATGGCGAACGAGATTCAACAGCCCAAACCCTATGATCTGGTCGGCAACCCGGTGCTCGTCGCCGGCATCGGCTCCGGCTTCGAGGCGACGCTGCAATACAGGGTTCACGATGGCCATGATGAGCGCACCGGTTTCTTCAACGTCGGCGGCGGCACCGGCGAACACGGCCAGTTCCAGCTCGCAGTCGACGTCTCGGGTGCTGCCTTCCAGCTCGACCGACTCTTTGTCGAGGTCTACGAGGAAAGCGCCCAGGACGGCTCCGAGATCAACAAGGTCATCATCCCGGTGATCTACGGCGCGCGGATCGTGCCGACCTACATCGGCTACCGAATCCACGTGGTGCAGCCCGGCGA
>JBOHRM010001083.1:0-11600 GCA_050732715.1 Longimicrobiales bacterium | reverse complement strand
CCTGCCCGACGTGCGTGTGGTCCTCGGCGCGGAGATCGATGGTAACGGGCGGCGGCGGGGCAACTCGCAACCCGCAACCCGTTTTATTCAGCGACTCCGAAGCGCTTCGACGGGGTCCGCGCGCGCGGCGCGCAGCGCGGGGAGGAACGCCGCGCCGGCGGCCGCGACCAGGAGCAGGAGCGTCGCCTGGATGAACGTGATTGCATCGACGGCGCGCACGCCGAAGAGCATCCCCTCGAGCCCCCGCATCGCCGGCACGGCGAGCGTAAGCCCCGCCGCAACGCCGAGCGCCACGATGACCAGGGACTTCACAAGCACCATTCCGATGATGCGCGAACGCGTCGCGCCGAGCGCGAGACGGATGCCGAGCTCCTGAGTACGCCGCTCGACCGTGAACGCCACCACGGCGTAGACGCCGAGACTAGCGAGCAGCAAGGCCAGCAGTGAGAAGCCGCCCATGAGCGCGGCAGCGGCCCGCGGCCCGGCGAGCGCGTCGCCGAGATGCGCCTCGAGCGTGATCAGACGGTTCACGGGCAACGACGGCCGGACCTCGCGTAACGCGTTCCGCAGCGCGCCGGTGAGCGCCGCGGGGTCCCCCGCCGCCCGTGCGACGATCGCGAACGAACCGATTCCGGCTTGCTCCGCCGAGTAGTAGATCATTGGCGTAGGCGGCTCCTGGAGCCCGTCCACCTTGACGTCCGTGACGACGCCCACGACCTGCCGCCACGGTGCGTCGGGCGCGCCCTGAGGTCGGATGCGGCCGCCCACCGCGTCTTCACCCCAAAACGTGCGAGCCGCGGCCTCGTTCACGACGATGACCATCGGCGATTCCGCGTGATCATCGGCCGTGAACGTCCGGCCGCCGATGACGCGGATGCCCATCGTTTCGAAGTAGTCCCGGCTCACGAAGGCGAACGGCAGCTCGACAGAGCCTGTGCCGGCCGCCGGCTCGTAGCCGTCGACAATTTGGGTGGTCGTACCGCCTGGCTCGACGGGCAACCGTGTCGTCAGCGCCGCGCGCTCGACACCTTGCAGCGCGCCGATGCGCTCGAGCAGCTGCGTTGCCACGACCGCTGTCTCGCCATCCGTGACGCCACCCTGCTGGAGGTTCGTCGCCAGCACCGCGATACGCTCGGCGTCGACGCCCGGGTCGACACGCTCGGCGTTGGCGAGGCTGCGGGCGAGCAGCCCGGCCGCGATGACCAGCACCATCGAGATCGCCACCTGCACGGCCACGAGGCCGCCGCGCAGGAACGTGACGCCGCGGCCCGACGACTGCCCGCGCGATTCATCACGCAGCGCCGTCGCAACATCGGTACGAGCAGATCGCAACGCCGGGAGGAGGCCGAACAGCAGTCCCGTCGCCAGCGCCACGAGTACGCCGAACAGCGCGACGCGGTGATCGAAGGCGAGGTCGATTTCGGCGCCGTCCGTCGGCAGCGGCAGCAGTGGCACCAGCCGGACCGACCATGCCGCGAGCGCCAGCCCCGAGACGCCGCCGATCAACGCGAGTAGCAGCGCCTCGAGCAGCAACAGTCTGGCGACACGGCGACGGCCGGCGCCGAGCGCCTGCCGAATCGCCATCTCGGGCCCCCTCGACACGCCACGGACCAGGAGCAGGTTGGCGAGATTGCTGCACGCCAGCAGCAGCACGAGAGCGGCGAGCACGAGCACGCCTGCACCCACCGCGACGAGCCCGGCATCGGACTGCGGGTGGAAGCGGACATCATTATGTGCGAAGACCGTGATGTCCCGGCCCTCGTTCAGCTCGGGGAACGCCCCCGCGAGCCGCAGCGCCAGCACGTCCATCGCCGCCTGTGCGCGCTCGACGGTCACCGACGGCGCGAGACGCGCCTTCACCTGGTACCAGTGGTCCTGGCGGCGGTCGAGATTGCCCACCCGGTACGAGCCGCTGACCGGCGTGCTCGAGATCGACAGCCAGAAGTCGATCAGCATTGCGCCGGCTTCGCCGTTGAACCGCTCGGGACCGACCCCGATGATCGTGACCGGCTGGTTGTTCAACCGGATCGTTCGGCCCACGACTTCGGGGTCCGACCCCATGCGCGTGCGCCACGTGCGGTGCGTGACCACGGCGGCTATCTCCGAGCCGACACGGTCATGCTCGGGCGCGAACCAGCGCCCACGCGAAGGCGCCAGACCCAGAACAGGGAGATAGCTCGCCGTCGCATACTCGATCGACACTCGGCGCGGGCCGTCCACCGCATCCCATGTCGCGCCATCGTCGGACGTCGCGGCAACGCCGGCGAAGACCTCCGGCGTAGCCGCGATGTCGCGGTACGCCGGGAACGACGTCGAGCTCGGCTCGCCGTCATCCGAGTCCTGATAAATGTGGACGATCGACTCACGATCGGCGAACGGCGTCGGTCGAAACAGCACCGTGTCCACCAGGTTGAAGACCGACGCATTGAGGCCGATCCCGATCGCGAGAATCGCGACCGCCGACACGCTGAACAACGGCGCCCGGCGCAGCCGTCGCGCGGCGTACCGAACATCATGCAGGAACGACGACATGGGGTCTCTGCCTTTCCTTGGACCGTCCGTGCGCGCCGGCCGATCGCCACGCTCCGCGATCGCCGTCTTCGTGACATCGATCACCGTGCTCAACCAGAGCCGGAAGACGCCGAATCGCCGCTTCCGCCCCCGTGCCCGCTCGACTCGCTCGGCGATGAACCGCGTCATCTCCTCACCGTACACATCTCGGAAACGCCGCGGGTAGAGCCGCAGTAGCAGTCGGAAGACGCGGACGTGCAGACCGCCGCCACGGCGCCCGACGTCCCCGACGCCACGCTCGAGACGCGGCTCCGGTTCCATCACGCCCGCTCCGGGAGGAGCTTGCGCGCGCGCGCCACCTCGACCAGCCGCTCGAGCCGCACCGCTTCCGCCTCCACCCCCCTTCGCCCCGCAGCCGTGATCGCGTAGTACTTCCGTCGCGGGTCCGCGTCCGCCTCCGGCGCACCCGTCTCCCGGATCAGGCCCCCCTCCACCATCTCCTTGAGCGACCGGTACAACGTGCCCGGCCCGAGCTCCACCGAGCCGTCCGTCGTGCGCTCGACCCAGTCCGCGATGCCGAGACCGTGCAGCTCCCCCTCCGCCAGCGCGAGCAGAATATGAAAGACCGGCGGCTTCAGCCGTCCCCGTGCCATCGCAAAGCTCCGTTTCCCTGTGCGGCCTCGCCGTGCGACCCCCCCCCCCGCGGTGCCGCTCTGTCGAGTTATCCGTTGCGAATATATCCGCACCGGATAAATGGCGCAAGGACGGCTGGGCTCGTTGTCTTCAGTATTCCATGCCGCTCGCGCGGCACCAGCGATGCGCGAAACTCGGAACCCGGGACCCGGAACTCGGAACCCGTTTCTAGTCAGTTCGTGGTGAGGTGACCGCCGGGAGGTAGGCCGCTGGGAACGCGCGTGGGGATGGTCCGATCGAAGTCGGGGTCGGTGAGTGATTCGAGGAACGCGATGATGTCGCGCATCTCCCGTTCGGTCATGTCATCGACGCGTCGGAAGTCGCGGTCGAGGCGGGCGACGCTGCGGTCGCGGTCGCGGTCGCGGCCGCGCCTGCGGCGGGTGTCGAGCACGTTCGGATTCTCGGATCGGCCGCGGTCGTAGAAGCGGAGGACGTCCTCGAGTGTGGCGAGCATGCCGTTGTGCATGTAGGGCGCCGTGAGCGCGACGTTGCGCAGGGGCGGGGTTCGGAAGCGGAATCGGCCGTCGCCTCCGTCGGGTTCGGCGAGCGTGGGGTTTTCCTTGACGCCCTCGGCGTGCAAGTCGAAGTCGGAGAGCATCGGCCCCTCGTGGCACTCGGTGCACTCGGCGTCCCTGAAGCTTTCCAGTCCACTCCGCTGCTGGAGTGTCAGCGCGTCCGTGTCTCCAGCGAGGAAGCGGTCGAACGGGCTGTTCACGGCGGTGAGTGTGCGTTCGAACGCGGCGATCGCCTCGCCGAGCTGATTCGCGTCGATGGAAGTGCCCGGCTCGAAGACGTCTCGAAAGAGCCGCACGTATTGCGGGATCGCGCGCAGGCGAGCGACCACGGAATCGATGGCGACGTCCTCGGGGTAGGCGTCGCCTCGCAGCTCCTCGCGCACTTTGAGGGGCTCGAGCGCCTGTGCCTCGAGACTGCGGATGCGGTTGTCCCAGAACATCGGGGCTCGTGCCGGATCGACGCGCTGCAACGCGTCGGTTGTGCTGCCGAAATCGTCTCGGCCGCGGCGGCCGCGACGGCGGTCCACGCCGTTGAACGCGGTGTTGAGGATCGACGGCGCGTTGCGCGGTACGACTGCGATCCCGTCGTCATGGATTTTGGTGCGGTCGGGTCCGAGCCCGATCGCGCCGGTGCCGAGCGAGAGGTCGCGCCCGTCCGCGTAGGCGAAGTCGGGGTGATGGCAAGTTGCGCAGGCGACGTCTCGATTGCCCGACAGGATCGGGTCCCAGAAGAGGAGCCGGCCGAGCTCCGATCTCGTGGTGACGGGAGTGGAAGCCGATGGGGTGATGCGAGTGACGACTTCGCCTGCGAGCACGGCTGCGAGAACCAACGTCGGCGTGACGAAAGGCTGGACGGGCCACATGGGAACCTCATCGACCGCGAGCGCGCGGTGGTGCGGCGTGGTCGGAGCGAATACAGCGGTTCGCTGAACAGCTAGCGCACCATCGAGCGGCCGTCAAGCGGAACCGCGTTGGTCTTTAGGATAGGATGGACGGTTCAGCCTCAGGATCTCGAGCGCGGCGAGTCGGCCGGAGGCGCCCATGATGCCGCCGCCGGGGTGCGTGCCGGCGCCGCACTGCCAGTATCCGTGGATCGGGGTGCGGTAGCCCGCCCAGGCGGGTGCCGGGCGCAGGAAGAAGAGCTGTTGCAACGCGAGCTCGCCCTGGAAGATGTTACCCTCCGAGAGTCCGGTGATCTGCTCGATGTCGGCAGGTGTGAGCACCTGCCGGTGCAGGATGATCGACTTCAAATTCGGCGCGTAGCGGCTCAAGGTGTCGATCACCGCATCGCCGAACGCCTCGCGTCTTTCCGCGTTCCAACCGCCGTTCAGCTCGTAGGGCGCGTACTGCACGAAGATGCTCATCACGTGTTTGCCGGGCGGCGCCATGCCGGGGTCGATCATCGAAGGTATCACGATGTCCATGTACGGCCGTCGCGAGAACTCGCCGTACTTCGCGTCATCGTATGCGTGCTCGAGGTATTCGATGGTCGGCGAGATCGAGATCGCGCCGCGCAGGTGCGCGGCGTGGCCGGGCAGACCGATGAAGTCGGGCAGGCCGTCGAGGGCGAGGTTGACCTTGCCGGAGGAGCCGCGGAAGCGATAGCGACGCAGGCTCTCGTAGAGATCGTCGGGCAGCACATCGGGATCGATGAGCTGCATGAAGGTTCGTCGGGGATCGAGGCTGGAGACGACGACGGGTGCTGTGAGCTCATCGCCGTTCGCCAGCACGACGCCGGTGGCGTGTCCGTCGCGCGTGAGCACGTGCGTTACGGCCGCGTCGGTTCGTATCTCGCCGCCGAACGCGCGGGCGGCGCCGGCGATCGCTTCGCTGAGCGCGCCGGTGCCGCCCTTCTGGAATCCCCACGCGCGGAACGCGCCGTCGATCGCTCCCATGTAGTGGTGCAGCAGCACGTACGCGGAGCCGGGCGAGCGCGGACCGAGGAAGCTGCCGATGATGCCGCTCGCCGATTTCGTCGCCTTGAGCGGATCGAACTCGAACCATTCGTCGAGGTAATCGGCGCTGCTCATCGTCATGAGCTTATAGAGCGCGTGGAAGCGTTCGCCGCCGAGCGAACGCATATGGCGGCCGAGCCGCAGCATCGCGGCGAGGTCGGATCGCGCGAGCGACGTCGGGTCGGGCGGCACCATGTCGAGGATCGGCTTGACCGCCATCGCCATCTGCTGCATGAGCCTGTTGAAGACCACGATCGCGTCCGCGTCGCGAGGCGAGTGTCGAACCAGCTCGCGGCGCGACTCATCGGGGTCGGCCCAGCTGGCGAGGTAGTCGCCGCTGTCGAGCGGCGTGATCGTGCTCTCGAGCGGCAGGATGTGCAGCCCGTGCCTCGGCAGCTCGAGGTCGCGGATGACCTCGGGACGCAGCAGGCTGACCACGTACGAGAAGACGGAAAAGCGGAACCCGGGGAACACCTCTTCGGTGACGGCCGCGCCGCCGATCACGGGCCTGCGTTCGAGCACCAGCACACGCCGGCCCGCGCGTGCAAGATAGGCTGCCGCGACCAGGCCGTTGTGGCCGGCGCCGATTACGATCGCATCGTAGCGCATGACGCGAGCCTAGCCGCTCACCCGTGCGCGGGCAACGTCCTTGTGCGTTTCGGCGCAGGGCGACTACTCTGGCTGCGGATTCCACGGAGTCGCACCCGGAACTCGGAGAACGCAGCGTGGAGGAAATGTCGTGGAGCAGCGGGTTGCGGACGATTTTCTCTTTCTTTCTAGGATTGATGCTGACCGCGTTCGCCGGCGTGGGCGTCTACACGTTTCACCCGCCGCCCGACCGGTTCGACGATGAGCTACGCGACCTCGGTCGCCGCGAGCAAGAGATCCACAACGCGCGACAGCCCGACGAGCTGACCGCGGCGGACCGCGAGCAGCTACAGGAGATCAATCGCCAGCGGGACGAGCTGACGGACGCCGCGGCCGAAGCCCGCGTACCGTGGGGTCGCCGGACGAGCATCATCCTCATTGTATTCGCCACGCTCGCCATGGCCGTTTCGCTGGTTCGCGCGGATCAGTTGCCCGTGATCAGCAACGGCCTACTGCTCGGCGGCCTCTTCACGATGCTCTACGGCGTTGGCTGGATCATCACGACCGACACATCCATCGCGAGGTTCCTGGTCATGAGCGTCGCACTCGCGATCACGCTCGGGCTGGGCTACGCCCGCTTCGTGCGCCGCGCTCGATCGCAGCCGTCCATGGGTGAGCCGGGATTCGCCGAGGCGGAGGGTCTCGCCGGTCTCGAGCGGCGCGTCCGGAATCTCGAAGACCGGATGAACGAAGCGGCGAACGCCCTCCGACACACCGGATAAGCGAACGCTCGGCTCAGGCGATCACGTCTTGCAGGACCGTCGGCCAGATGGTCTCGACGGAGTCCGCCGTGGTCGCGATCCTGACGAGCTCGCTGAGGAGGCCGACATCGTTCGGTAGGTCCCCCATCGCTCCGCGAGCGATGCGATCTCATGACTTTTGACACGCTCGCTCTCCTCGGACTCGATGGCCGCGCGGAGCTGGTCTTCTTCAACCAGCGACAGCGCTAGTTGGTTTACGCCCTCGTCGATGAGCCAGCGCTGGAACAGGCCAACCTTGCACTGATAGCGTGATGCGTTCTCCACGAGCTGGTCGCGCGGGCACGCGAACTCGCGAGCAGCCTCGATTCGGAGGCGTCCGCCGAATGGCGCGGACTGAGCGGCGATGACCTGCTTCGCGCGGTGGCACACGCCAGCCGGAGGGCCACTGTCTACATCACCGACGAAGCCTGGAACCAGATCGAACGATCGGACTACGAGGAGCGCCGGTTGCTCCTACACCTCGCCTGCATCAGTGCCGCTCGAAACCATTACCACGTCCACCTCGCGGTGACCGCGCTGTTCGAGAACGCGGCGCTGCGGCGATCCTGCGTCCGCCTGGCAGCTTGAGCAACGCAGGGTGAAAGGGCGCCGAGCAACCGCGCGAACGGCCCACGAGGCGGAACGTGTTCCATGGTTTGGCGCGGCCCTTTCCGAACCGCGGCTCGGGTCCGCGGCGTCTCGCGTTACTCGGCGGTCTTGCTGAGCGCGGCGACGAAGTCGTCGACGGAGTCGGATGTCGTCGCGATCTTGAGCCACGCCCTGAGCGCCGGCACATCTTGCGTCTCGCGAATGTGGGCCACGATCGATCCCGGAGCTCCGCCGAAGCGTACCTCCAGAACATCCAGAAGGAATCCCTGTGCGGTCGCCACCGCGCCCTCCTGTAATCCCTCCTGTAATCCCTCCTGCAATCCCTGCTGGAGGCCTTGCTCGACGCCTTCGTCGAAAGTCTCCTCGAGGAATCCCCTCATGATCCCCTCTCCTTCACGTGGGAACGCCCGTTCTGCCGCCCTCCGAAGCTCTCGCTCCGGCACGCCGATGCTCGAAAGATAACGCAGCACCATGCTCAGCGCCTCTCGCCCCCGTCGCGTTTGCTGTACGGCTGCGAGCAAGGTCACGATCGATGCGAGCGTCCGTACCTTCCGGTTGAAGGCGTAGCGGAACGTGGCGAGGGTCACGGCGAGGATCGGATCGTCTTCGACGCCTTCATCCGCCCCCGCGTTGAGGTCCACGAGCAGGTACCGGAAGCGCGGCGTGCAATGATCCGGCGCGTCGGCGTCGGCGACCAAATCGGCGAAGTCCGGGGAAGTGTTCCAGCGCCGGCCGCCGTGGTAGAAGACGAGCGGGATGATCGGCGCCAGCGGCAGCTCCAACTTCTTCTGCTGCTGCAGCATGTAGTCCCAGAGCCGGACCATGTAATCCAGGAGCTGGAGCCCGACGAGAGGGTCCACGTAGGACTTGTGGTCGATCAGGCAATACACATAAGCAGCGCGTCCATCGACCCGTCTCGCTTGGAAGACGAGGTCGGAGAAGTGCCAGGCGAGCTTCGGGTCGACGAACGAGGTCGGCACGGGCTCGAGCGCTTCGAGGTCGAGCGTCGCTGCGACGGGCTCGGGGAGGAAGCGACGCAGGAAGTTCCCCGCCGGGACCGGGCCCGAGAGCATACCCTTGAAGAAGCGGTCGTGCGGGCTCGTGATCTTGTCCATGCCGCGATGATGCCTGCGACATCGGGGCGAGCGAATAGTAAGATCGGCCGGCGTGTTCGCGCTCGTGCGCCTCCGCGATCGCCTTCACCAAACTCAGCTTCCGGCGTCGGCAAGGCGGCGAGCTCGACACGATCGACGCGCCGTTCCGAGATGGCCGTCGGTGGTTTCATTCCTGTCTGCCGCCGCGACGGCGTTCCTCGGCCCAAGCACTGCTCGACGTGCGGTCGCCCGGACTGGGACGAGGCCGCCGAGCTCTCCACGACGCGCGGCTGCTGGCCGCGCCGAAGAAAGTGCGCCAGCCCCTCGAGTCGTCGAGCAGTGCTGTGGATGAGCGTTCGTAGAACGGCTCTACGCTTCGCCGATGACGACCTCGAGCTCGCCGTCGACCTTCAGCACTTCGGCACGTGCGGCGCCACGCTCGGCGTGCTCGAATCGAAGATCGACGCGCGCGTCGCCCACGCGCAGGCCAAACAACTCGAGGTGGGAGACGAACGGCGGCAGGATCGGGCGCACGATAGCGAGCCGGCGGTCGAACGCCTGCGGCCATAGGCCGAGTGTCGCGGTGATCATGTACGGCACCGCGCCGGCGGCCCACGCCTGAGGGTGACAGGCGACGGGGTACTTGACCGGCACGCCGTATTCGGACCGAGTGAAGCCGGAGAAGACCTCGGGGAGGCGGTGGTTCGGGAAGTAAGCCGCGGCATCGAGGATGCCGGCGAAGATGCGGTGGAACGATTCATCGAAGCCGTAGCGGCGCATCCCCACCGCGATGAGCGCATTGTCGTGAGGCCACACGGTGCCGAGGTGGTAGCCGATGGGGTTGTAGGCGGGCTCGGCGGCGGAAAGCGTGCGTACACCCCAACCGTTGAACATGTCATCGCGCATGAGTCGCGCGGCCGTTTGCAGCGCCTTCTGGTTATCGATAATGCCGCACCACAGCGCCTGTCCGGGGTTCGACGACACGGCGGCCACGGGCCTGCCTTCTCTCTGGCGGGCAAGCGCGAAGAAGCCGGCGTCCTCGAGCCAGTAGTCGTGGTTGAAGCGGGCGCGGAGACTCGCGGCGTCGTGCGCGAGCCGGTCGGCGCGGTCCGAATCGCCGATGCGGCGGTAGAGCGCGGCCATTGCGGTCTTCGCCTTATACACGTAGCCCTGGACCTCGACCAGCGCGATCGGCGGCTCGGCGAGCGTGCCGTCGCTGTTGACGATGCCGTCACCGGAATCCTTCCAGCCCTGGTTCGCCAACCCTTTCTTGGCGGTGCTGTTGTACTCGACATAGCCGTCGCCGTCGCGATCGCCGTAGTGATCGATCCATTCGAGCGCACGCTCGACGTTGCCGCGCAGCTCCTGGAACAGTCGGGTGTCACCCGTCCAATCGGCGTGCGCCCCGAGCACGATGAGGAAGAGCGGCGTTGCGTCGATGGTTCCGTAGTACGGGTAGTCCGGGAGCTCGCCGGCGCGCGCCATCTCGCCGAAGCGCAGCTCGTGCGGGATTTTCCCCGGCTCGGCGTCCCGCTGTTCGTCGAGCGTGTCGCTCTGATAGCTGGCGAGAAGCCTCAGCGTCTGCTCGGCGATCCGCGGATCGTAGGCGAGCGCCTCGAGCGCCGAGATCAGGCTGTCGCGGCCGAACAGCGTGACGTACCACGGCACGCCGGCGGCGAAATAGAGTTTGTCGCGCAGCTGGCTGAGCAGGATGCGAAGGTCACGGAAGGACCGGTCGACCACCGCGTTCAGGATCGGGCTGCCGCTGTCGATACGCGCTCGCTGGGTGTGCCAGTCATCTGACACGCTCACGCTCCGCCCGAGGATCGTCGCGGCCGACGCGCGGCCGCGGCCGTTGTGGGTGATGCTTCCGGGACCGGTGCGCTTTGCGCCATCCCGCTGAGGCCGCCCATGTGCGAGCCGATGCGCGCCATCTGTCGCGGCGATACGATGCGTCTGTTGGTCTCCTTCGATGACCTGGACGTCGATGTGGAGCGTCCACGCGGAACGGGGCTCTGCACGCACGAGGAAAACGCCCGTCGTCTCCTTCGTCTCGTCCGGCTTGGACGAGCACTGGATGCGCAGCTCACGGCGGACGCCGTCGACGCCGTGGTAGACGAAGCGCAGCGCGCCGTCATGCCACGCAGGCCGATCGGCGCGGCCGATGCGTTCGGGGTGCGCACCGCGCACCTCGAAGATGTCCTCGAACGCGGTACGGAACGTGACCGCGAGGGGCAGCGCTACGGCCTGCTGCGTGAAATTCTGGATGGTCAGCTCGGCATGGAGCGTGAGCCGTTCGCCATCGATCGTGCGCTCGAGCTTGATGCCGAGATCTTCCTTCTCGAGCAGCCGACCACCCGCGAGACGGATGTCCGGGTTCGTGAGCTCGTGGACTGCGCCGCGGCCGGCGGCGGCGCTTGCGGCGAGCACCTCGAGGTCGGTGTTCGCCACGCGCATCTCGTAGCCGTCGAGATACCTACAGTCGTGATAGTACAGCCCGCAGCCGTGCGCGCCGTCGAGCGGGACCTTGCCGTCCGGCTCGCTGAGGAAAAAGAGATCGCCGTCCTTGATGACGAGCGCCTCCGCGATGCTCTGCGTAATGGCCGCGCGCTGCTTCGTCAGTACGCGCTCGGTGCGTCGTCTCGCCTCCGGGGCCGACGCCGGTCCGCGCCGGTTCGCGGGTTTGATCGTCTTGACGTTGCTCTTCATAGCGGCCAAGTGCAGGCAAAAAAGGGGCCCCAGAGTGTTGCGGCCGGCTCTGCGCCTCGCCAGAATTCGCACAATGAGGAGGCGAAAATGGCCGGCAATCCCATCCTACGTCGCACGTTCTTGAAG
>JBOHRM010001082.1:0-2493 GCA_050732715.1 Longimicrobiales bacterium | reverse complement strand
GACGGGCACTGACCCGCTTCAGCTCGTGCCGGTCTGGCGCGCACGGCACGCGTTCGAGGTCGAGCAGCCGTCCATGACCGCGCTCTCGCAGGAGTCCGAGCTCAGGGCGCTCGAGCTCGCCCCCCGGCTCGCGCATTCGCTGCGCGAGCTGATGCTGCGCGCCGATGAGATCCGGCGGCCGCGCGGACCGACGGCGCTATCGACGCAGGGCGTGCTCAGCCACGCGGCCGCGCTCGAGCTCGGCCGCATCGCGGACTCGCTCGACGCGCCACCGCAAACGCCGGTCGTGATCGCGGCCAGAATCCATCGGCGCGAGCTGCTCGAGCTGCCGATCTTGACCGACGAGCAGCGCGAGGACCGCGCCCACTTCGCGGACTACGCATCGTCCGAGGAACGTTTCGTCGCGGCCCACAGTCTGCTCCGACGCCTCGCACCGTATGACATCGCACCGGCGCTCTCGGCGCTCACCGCCGCCACGGGACTTCGCGCCTACGCGCAGGAACCCGTCTGGTATCCGGGCTTCGGCGGCCCGACCTCACGCGAGCTCGAGGAACGGTATGGCCTGACCGTCCGTTTCGGTGACGATATGCCCGCCCGCTGGCGGCCGTACTACCGGCGCATGCTCGATATCGCGCTCGTCGACCTTTACCGCGTGCTCCCGGCGCTCGACCTGCACGGCCTCTCCGTGCTGTTCGCGGATCAGCCGCTCCGCGGCGCGACGCTCGCGATGCACGACCCGCGGGAACGCCGGCTGTTGCTGCCGCCCGGCACCGCGGCCGGCACGATCGCGCACGAGGTGGCCCACGACCTGGACTGGCAGATCGCGCTGCGGCGGTACCACGTGCGCGGCGACTACGCGACCGATCGTGCGAGCCGCGCGCGCCGCGACCGCCTCGCGCTCCGCGTTCTCGACCTTACGAACGGGTCCCTCGAGTCCGATCCCGTGATCGGTGACCTCACCGCACACGCGCGCCGGCCGGCCGAGGTCTTCGCACGCAATGTCGACTGGTTCGTTGCGATGTCGCTCGCCGCCGAAGGCCGCATGAACGGCTACCTGTCGTCCGTCCAAGACGACGTGCTGACCGGCTACGGCACGGTCCGGCCACCCGATGTGACCGGCGCGGCGGGCGAGGCGCTCGTCAACATCCTGGATGAGGTTGCGCCGCTCTATCCTGCGACGCGGAGCTGGTTCCAGAGGACGTACGGTCTCAGCCGGGCGCTCACGCCGTACGACCTCGCGCGGCACGTCCTCGAGGCGCCCCTCTCCGCGGGCGACGACACGGACGGCGTGCAGCCGACCGCATCCATGCCGTCGACCACGGCGTTCGCGGGCATCGAAGAATCACGCGAGGCCGGCCTCGCCGCGATCGACGCCTGGATCTGCCGGGTCGCCGGCGCGGCGTACCATCGCGACCTCGAGCGCGCACGCCGCGAGCTCGTGATCAGCGCCGCCGCCGCCCGGGCGCGCGGCCTCGCGTTCAGAGAAGCGCGCCGGCTGGCAGGAAACAGCGGCTACCGCTGGATGCAAAACAACTTCTTCAGCCCAGAATGGCGCCGCATCGAGCTCGAGTACAATGCGCAGCGGCGCCCTGTCGCCCTCGATTCCGCCACGGCGGAGCTGCTCGAGCCGATCGCCGACGCGGCGCGTGCCGCCGCCGAGGCCGATGTCGGCGTACAGCGCAACCATTTCGAGCTCGTGCGCCCACCCGAACGGTGCGCGCTCTCACCGCTCCAGATCTTCTGAAGATCACGGGCTGCGGGTTGGGTCACCCGCAACCCGCGAACCCGCAACCCTCACGAAGTGAGATCAAACACCCGGTACGTTCGCGCCCCAGATCAGCTTGTGCAGCTGGAGCTGGAACCGCACCGGCAGGCGGTCGGCGAGTACCCATTCGGCGAGCGGCTTGAAGTCGAGCGCGTCCCATACCGGCGAGACCAGCAGCGCGCCCAGCTCGCCGGCTCGCACACGCTCGTCCAGACGGTGCTCGAGGATCGCAGTGACGGCCCAGTCGTAATCCGCGCGGTCGGCGATCACGAACTTGATCTCGTCCCGTGACGTCAGGTGCTCCAGGTTCGACCACCGGTTCTTCGACGCCTCACCCGAGCCGGGACATTTCAGGTCCATGATCTTGTGCGCGCGTGGGTCGAGCCGCGCAACGTCCACGGCGCCCGAGGTCTCGACGAGGACCGTGTAACCCCGATCGAGCAGGCGCTCGACGAGCATGAACGCATTGCGATGAACCAGAGGCTCGCCGCCTGTGATCTCGACGAGTGGTGTGCCGAAGGCTTCGACCCGGCCGATGATGTCATCGAGGGACGTGTGCTCACCGCCCGTGAACGCGTACTCGGTGTCACACCAGACGCAACGTAGCGGGCAGCCCGTGAGCCTGACGAACGTACAAGGCAGACCCGCGAACGTGCTTTCGCCCTGGATCGAGTGAAAGATCTCTGTGACGCGAAGGAAGTTCATGCAAGTTATGGAGTACGCCATGG
>JBOHRM010001081.1:0-4496 GCA_050732715.1 Longimicrobiales bacterium | reverse complement strand
GGTCTGACCGATCCCGGGGTCCCCGCGCGACGCATGTCGCGTGGGGTGGGGTTCAGCCCTCGAGCCCGGGAACCAGCGGGGTATACGAGTACCATGGTAATGCGTCAGATGCGTCAGAACACGAAGTGGATCATGCTGGTGACAGCGATCGCGTTCGTGGGTCTGATGGTGTTCGAATGGGGAATGGACCTGACCGGCCGGAGCAGCACACAGTTGTCCGGCGGCGAGGTTGGCCGAGTGAACGGCGAGCCGATCTCGTCTCAGGAGTACCAGATGGCGCTCAACCAGCTGTACACGCAGCAATCCGCGCTGGGTGAGACGGTCTCGTGGGCGCAGAGCCAGCAGGTCGAGAGTGCGGCGTGGGATCAGCTCGTGATGCAGCGGCTGATCTCGCAGGAGTTGGAGCGCCGTGGGATCGAGGTCACGGACACCGAAGTTCGTCAGGCGGCGAGGTTCGCGCCGCCGCCGGAGTTCCAGAATCAGCCGCTCTTCCAGACGGACGGCCAGTTCGATCTGAACAAATATCACGCATTCCTGGCGTCGCCGGCGACCGATCCGGCGTTGCTGCTCCAGCTCGAGGCGTACTATCGCGACGCGATCCCGCAGAGCAAGCTCTATCATCAGAGCACGGCGGGCCTCTACTTGACGGACAACGAGCTGTGGCGGATGTGGCGGGACGAGAATGAGCGGGTTCGCATCCGTTACATCGCGTTCGACCCCAAGGCGCTCGTGCCGGAAGGCGCAGTCACCGTAAGCGACGCGGAGATTCGTCAGTACTACAATGAGCACAGGGATGGCTTCATCCGGCCGGCGCGCGCGACGGTGAAGTATGTGATGATGGATCGATCGCCGACGGCGGCGGATACGGTGGCGGCCGAGGCACGTGCGAACGGGCTGCGAGAGGAGATCGCGGCGGGATCGTTCGAGGATGTGGTCCGCCGAACGGTCGAGGACTCGGTCCTCGCGGCGGCGGGCGGCAGCGCGACGATCTGGCGTGGGCGGACGGTGCCGGCGCTCGAGCAGGCAGCGTTCTCGCTTTCACCCGGCACGTTGAGCGAACCGATCCGGACGCCGACCGGCTACAGCATCCTGCGTGTCGACAGCCTTGCGGGTGACAGCACTGCCTACGTGCACCAGCTGGCCGTGCCGATCGAGTTGAGCCAGGCGGCGGAAGACTCGTTGTTCGACCGTGCCGACTCGCTCGATTTGCTGGTCGATCGGCTACGCATCGATGCGATCGGCGAGCAGCTCGGGCTGCCGGTTCGCGAGGCCGAGCTGATCTCGGATCTGTCCTTCATTCCGGGTCTCGGCATGGCCGAGGAGGGCGCGGACTGGGCGTTCAATCAGGCGGTGCTCGGCGAGATGAGCCCAGTATTCGAGACGCCGGGCGGCTACTATGTGTTCGAGCTGGTCAATCGTCAGGACGAGCGCAATTTGACGCTCGAGGAGGCGACGCCGACGATCCGCACCGCGCTCGAGACCGAGAAGCGGCTCGATCAAGCGACGCAGCGCGTCCGTGACGCCTTGGACCAGCTCGACGCCGGCCGTACCATGAGTGACGTCGCGGCAGAATTCGACAGCTCCGTACAGGAGACCGAGCTGTTTGCACGCGGCGACGTTGTGCCCGGTATCGGACGAGTGAACCCGGTCATCGGGACGGCGTTCGGGCTGACGACGGGCGCGAGGAGCGGTGTGGTCGAGTCCGACGGGAGGCTCTACGTCATCGAGCTAGTCGAGCGGCAGGACGCGGATCGCGCGGAATGGGAGCAGCAGAAGGACGACCAACGTCAGGGTGTGACGCAACTGGTCGCGGAGCAGCACTGGCGCTCGTTCTTGAACGAGCTGCGTGAGGACGCCGACATCATCGACGGCCGCGCCGAGCTCGAACGTCAGCTCGCGCAGGGTGCGGGTCAGGCCGCCGGATTCTAGCGTACTCGATCCGGAGTCACGCCCACGTTCCTCGGCGCCGCGAAGCCGCCCTCACCCTGAGGGGTTCAGGCGCGGAGGAAGTTTTGCGTCAGCCGTTCTTGGCCGGGGTCGCGTCATCGCGGCTCGCGGTGGACGCGGCCGGCTCGGCGGGCTGTGAAACAGCCTGGGCCTTGCGTGGCGGCTGAATCTGCTCCGACTGACCGACGTTGTCGATCTCGCCCTTGAGTTCCGTCACCGACCGCTTGAACTCGCGGATGCCCTTGCCCAGGCCGCTCCCCAACTCGGGCAGGCGCTTGGCGCCGAACACCAGCAGCAGGAGCACCATGATGAAGATCATCTCGGTGGGGCCGAGTGAGAATGGCATGAACCAGCCTCTCTTTCTACTCACTTCGTTCGGGTTACGAGTTGACGCGTGACGAGTTGCGGGGTTCGAGATCGCCTCAGCAGAAAAACCCGCAAACCGGGGCCCGCAACCCGGAACCTCGTTTGTTCAGAACCAAGCGCGCATTACGACCGCGACCAACAGGATTCCTACCAGGCTCAGCGCATTTACCGTGATCGTCAGCGGCCCGATCGCGAACGCGACCGCGATGAGGTCGATGCTCAGCGGCCCGAGCGATGCGGAGACTGACGTAGTCAGAAAGCTCCGGGTCGCGCTGTCCGGCAGGAAGAGAACCGCGATCTTCGTAAAGAGTGCGCCCAGAAAAAGACCCACGATCAACGCCCACGCCATGCGTGGCATCACGGATCTCCGCCCACCGATCATGCTACCGGCCGCCCATCGAGAGGTTCCCATGAGAATGCGAAATGATGAATGAGAAATGCGAAATGGGGGATTCGCCGCATTCATCACTCAGCATTCAGCATTCACCATTTCCCTAGTTCCGGCGTTCCACGACGTAGGTGATGAGATCGCGCAACGCGTCGGTCGATTCTTCGTCCGGCAACCGGAGCAATGCCTCGGCCGCGCGCTCACCGAACGCCACGGCGCGCCCGCGTGCATAATCGATGCCGCCGTGTGCGGTCGTGATCTCGATCATCCGTTCGATCCCGGCATCGTCGGGCTCCGGATCGACGAAGAACCGCTCGACATCGGCCCGGGGCCGATCGTCCATTGCGCCGAGCGCCGCGATCAACGGCAACGTGACCTTGTGCTCGCGCAGGTCCTGGCCGGACGGCTTGCCGGTCACGGCCTCCGCTTCCGTATAGTCCAGCAGGTCGTCCGTGATCTGGAACGCCATGCCGAGCGCGTGGCCGTACTGAGCGAGCGCCTCACGGTACTCGGCGATGCCGGCGGCGGCGCCGATCTCGCACGCGGCGGACATGAGCGACGCGGTCTTGCTCGCGATCAGCCGGTAGTAGTCCTCCTCGGTGAGGTGCAGCGCCTCACACGAATTGAGCTGGCGCAGCTCACCCACGCTCATCTCGTTCGCCGCGCGGGCAAGCACGCCGATCAGATCCACGCGGCCTATGCCCGCCAGCTCGGTCACGGACCGGCTATAGAGGTAGTCACCCATGATGATGGCGGTCTGGTGGTTCCAGAGCGCGTTGACCGTCGGCATGCCACGGCGCAGCACCGAGTGGTCGACGGCGTCATCGTGCACGAGTGTGGCGAGGTGGACGAGCTCGACGACGGCGGCGAGCGTCACGGATCGGCGGTGCGGCCTGCCACCCAGGCGGTTCGAGAGCAGCAGCAGCATGGGCCGCAGCAGCTTCCCGCGCGACCAGAGCAGGTGGTCGCTGACCTCGGTGATCGGGACGAAGTCGGAGATAATGATGCGACGCAGCTCCTCGACGACGGCCTCGAGCTGCTCGCGCACGGGTCGCTGTATCTGCGAAAGCCTGGGAAGCCTGGTGCGGAGCATCCGGACTCGATCGGGTCAAAACGTCCAGAAAAACCGCGCGGAAGGTACGCCGGCGTAGGAGGCTTGTCAAAGCTCACTCCGTTCGGGTTGCGAGTTGGCGGGTTGCGAGTTGCGGGTTCCCATCCCCGCCCCAACGCGGAACCGCAACTCGCCAACTCATGACTCACTTCGCTCGGGTTGCGAGTTGGCGGGTTGAGTTGCGGGTTTCCATCCCCGCCCCAACTCGCAACCCGCAACCCGCCAACCCGTATTCATACGACTCGCTTGCCGCGTTTCCACACGGCCCGGATCGGAGGTGTGCCGAATCGGTACGGCAGCTCCGAGTAGTCCTGGGCGTCCCAGAGCACGAGGTCGGCGGGCGCGCCGGGCGTCAGTGTGCCGCGCCCGTCCTCGAGTCGCAGCGCCCGCGCGCCGCCCGCCGTCGCGGCGTACAACGCCTCGTACGGATCGAGGCGCATCTGTGAGCACGCGATCGTGAGGACGAGCGGCATGCTCGGCGATGGCGCGGAGCCGGGGTTGAAATCGGTAGCCAGCGCGACGGCCGCGCCCGCCTCGAGCAGGCGCCGGGCCGGTGCATACGAGCGCCGGCCGAGGAAGAAAAGCGTGGCGGGCAGCAGCGTCGCCACGGTGCCGGAGCCGGCGAGCGCGGCGATGCCGGCGTCGCTGACGCGGCCGAGGTGGTCCGCCGATGCGGCGCCCAGC
>JBOHRM010001080.1:0-2917 GCA_050732715.1 Longimicrobiales bacterium | reverse complement strand
ATCCCGAGGTCCACTACTTCCTGCCCGCGGAGCTCGAGATCACGGAGGAGCGCGCGCTGCCGCCCGAGCGCGAACAGGCGAAGCAACGACGTGCGCTGCCCTGAACCCGGTTTCCGGTTCCCGGTTTCCGGTTTCGCATCGCAGTTCGGGCCGCGCCGATGACCCTCCGACGAACCGCCAACTGACGAACGGTCAACTGGCTAACCGGCAACTGGCTAACCGGCAACCGGCTAACTAGAACGGTAGATCGTCGTCGTCGGCATCGAACGGCTTGGCGGGCTCACCCGCGGGCTGGCGGCGTGGCGCGGGCGGTGAATCGTAGCTCGGACCCATGCCCCCGGTCTGCTGGCCGAGCATGACCATCTCCTGCGCGATGATGTCCGTGAAGTACCGGGTGTTGCCCTGGTCATCCTCGCTTTGGGAATACTCGAGGCGGCCCTCGACGTACAGCCGATCTCCTTTGTGCACGTACTGCTCGACGATATCGGCGAGGCGGCTCCAGAACGTGAGGCGGTGCCACTCCGTTTTCTCCTGCTGCTGCCCGGCACGATCGGTGAACGTGCGGTTCGTCGCGAGCGAGACCTTCGCGATCTTGGTGCCGGACCCGACGGTTCGGATCTCGGGCTCCGCGCCGACGTTGCCGATCAGCATCACCTTATTGAGTGAGCGAGCCATACGCGCCACCTTTCGACGGAATCCGACGATACACTTCCCATGGCCGCGATCCGTTGCGTCGCGGACGAGGCAAACATAGATCGGCCTGACGTTGCACGATAGCGTCGAACGGGGCCGGATTCCATGGCGATCCGGGCCACGAGCCTGTTTCGAGAGGTCGCGCTTGCGTGACGGAATCGACCAGACCGGCGCCGCGGCCCAGATCGGGCTCTGTGCTCAATCGGCTGGCGATATGGCCGGCTCGCGGGTGCTGACGAACTCGCGGAACGCGGCGAGCAGCCGCCGTGTGATCGGGCCGGGAGCGCCGGTGCCGACGGCGGCGCCGTCGAGCGTGGTGACCGGCATGATCTCGGTGGTCGTGCCCGCGAGGAACAGCTCCTCGATGCGATCGCGCTCGTGCCAGTAGATCGGTGTTTCACGCGCGGGGATCGCGGTCTCACGCGCGAGCTCGAGCGTCAGGCGTCGCGTGATGCCGCCGAGGATGTAGTTGCATTCCGGGTACGTGCGGAGCTCACCGTCGATGACGCCGAACAGGTTCGAGTGCGAGCCTTCGAGCAGCGCACCGTCGCGAATGAACACCGCCTCGAACGCGCCGTGCGCCTTCGCCTGCTGGTTCGCGAGGACGTTGGCGAGCAGCGACACGGCCTTGATGTCGCACCGAGTCCACCGCGTGTCGGGCACCGTGATCGCCGGGACGCCCTGCTCGAAGAACTCGTGGGGCAGGTCGGTGAAGCGGTTCGCCGCGGCGAACACGGTGGGTGGGACGTGTGCCGGCGGGAACGCGTGTTGGCGCGGCGCTGCGCCGCGCGTAACCTGGACGTACACGGTCGCGTCGGCGTGACGCAGCCCGTTCTCATCGAGCAGCCGCTCCATGATCTGCTCGAGCGGATCGACGCAGATCGGGTCGATCTGTAGCGCCGCGAGCCCGGCGCGCATACGCTGTAGGTGCGGTCCCAGCAGGAACAGCCTGCCTTCGTAAGCGCGCACGACTTCGTAGACGCCATCGGCGAAGAGGAAGCCGCGGTCGTCGACGGAAACCTTCGCGTCGGAGTGCGGTATCCACGCGCCGTTCAAATATACGATCATTCATCCTCCAGCTGTCGAGCGTGGACGATGGCATCGCAGCGAGCAACACGTCAATCGGCCCGACGGCTGACTCCCGAGGCGGCGGTGCTCGGCGAGCTGTCCGCGGATGTCCATCGGCTGTCGAACGGTCTGACCCTGGTCGTGCGGCGTGAGCCGGCCGCTCCGGTCGTCGCGATCGTGACGCGCGTCGAGGCGGGCTACTTCGACGAGCCCGATCGGGTCGTCGGCATCAGCCACGTGCTCGAGCACATGGTTTTCAAGGGCACATCTCGCCGGGGTCCGGGCGACTTGGCACGCGAGACGAAGGCCGCGGGTGGCCAGCTCAATGCCGGTACGATCTACGATCACACATCGTACTACACGGTCCTGCCGGCGTCCGCGCTCGAGCTCGGGCTCGACCTCCACGCGGACGCGCTCATGCACTCGGCGATCGATGAGGACGAGCTGCGGCGCGAGCTGCTGGTGATCATCCAGGAGGCGAACCGGAAGCTCGACAATCCGCGTGCGGTCACACAGGAATCACTGTACGAGACGATGTTCGACGCGCATCGCATCCGTCGCTGGCGCATCGGCACCGAACAGGTCCTGAGCCGGCTCACGCGCGACGACGTGATGGGCTTTTATCGCGGAATGTATCGACCATCGAACGTGGTGCTCTCCGTTGTCGGCGATGTCGACGCGGATCACGCCGTCGATCTGGTTCACCGCTATTACGGCGGCATGCCGGCCGGCGACCGGGTGGGAGGCCGGGGGCCCGACGAGCCGCCGCGGCGCGGATTCCGGCTCCGTGAGATCGCGGGTGACATCGTGCGAGCGCATGCCACGTGGGGCTGGCGCACGCCCGGCCCGCTCGATCCGGACCGCGCATTGCTCGATCTCCTCGCGGCCGTGCTCGGTGAAGGCCGGGCGTCTCGCCTGTACCGCGAGGTGCGCGAGGCGGGCCTGGTCGCGAGGATCGGCGTGCAGAACTACACGGCCGATGCGATCGGCGTCCTCGATATCGCCGCCGAGCTCGAGCCTGCCGACACGGAGGCTGCGCTGCGCGCGATCGCCGCGGTGGTCGAGCGAGTGCGGAGCTCGCCCGTGCCGGCGGCCGAGCTGGAGCGCGCGAAGAACATGATCGAGGCGAAGCTGCTGCGGCGGCTCGAGACGTCGC
>JBOHRM010001079.1:0-2126 GCA_050732715.1 Longimicrobiales bacterium | reverse complement strand
TCCTGCTGCCACGCTTCGCTGATCCTGAGCGTCGCGATCAGCTCGGATTGATCGATTTGCTCCAATGTCGGAGCGGGCATCGGGATGCTCGGAGGTAGGCTGTCGCCTCCGCTGAACCCGAAAGTCGACCTGCCATCCGCGCTACGGAAGGTCATCTCCCAGTATGCCTGATCTGCCGATTTCACCGTACGCTGGCACGAGATCTCGAAACGTAACGTGTCATCGCGCGAGATCGCCAAATCGTAGGGTCCTTCTCCTCGGCACAGCCGGAATTCCAGCGTGGGCGGCGGCTGCTCTCGTCCCGCGACGTGAGGCATCTGGAGGCGCGCGGCACCCTCGCCATCTTCCAGAACGAGGCTCCATTCGTCGCGGAACACCAGTGCCCCGCTGGAACCTCCCTCCTGACCGACGATCTTCCGGTCCAGCACGGTGATCGTGTCGTTCGTTACCGCGCGAACCACGCCGCGGCCATCCAGTCCGGGAAAGAACAATGCGTTGAACTGGACGGTGGCATGGCCTTCCTCGGCCAGCCCGCTCCCGACCTCTCCGCGCCCGGGCGAGGCGTTCCCCACGGCTCGCGGAGGGCCCACTGGTTCCTGTGATTCCCCCGTCGAGAAACGAAGCGTCGCGCTCAGCATAGCCGGCTGGCTGGCGGGTCCGGAGGGACCCGTGGTTTCCGTCGGCTCGAAGTCTACGCCGCACGCGATCACGAGTGCCGCCGCGGTGGCGACCCCGAGCGCACCACGATTCGGCCCGGCCACCCTCACGGTCGCGGGTCCGTCAGAAAATGCGCCTCGACCTCCCACGGCGGGCGGTCGCCCGGGTCGAGACCCATCGACGTCAGGCCTAGTGCCGCAAGGCTCGAAAACGTAATGCCGACGTCCACGTATCGATAAATCGCTTGCGTGAATCCGCTTCTCCGGAGGAGCCGCTCCTCGATGGGGTCGCTCCAGAGCAGGAACGCGAAGTCGTGCTGTAGCACGTGCACCCGCTCGTGCGGAAGCGCCACGCGCGCGTCTTCTTCCGGCAGGTCGCTCAACAGGATCGTGCCGCCGGCCATGACTCCGCCCACTCTCTCGCCATCGACGGTTACGCGGTTCCCTGGGGCCCGCAGGACTGGAGCTCCCGCGGACAATGACGCCGACCAGTCGAATTGCGTTTCCGAACGCAGCGCGAGCGAGATCAACCACCCGGCGTCATTCAAGGCGAGCTTCGGTTGAACCGACGTTCCGGCCGAGCGGTCCAGGTAGATGCGTACAGGACCGACGGGAAACATGAGGCGCTCGAAGCTGGGCCGTCCGTCCGCGGCGTTCCTCGCGATCGAGATGCCGACCGCGGAGACCTGACGCGCGAGAAGGCCCGCGCCCCAGAACTCCTCCGCACTGATTCGACGGCCCGCGTACGCCACCGCGCCGCCGAGCGCCCCGCGCGCGAACCCGTCACGGAACTCGCCGCCCTCGAGCCTCTGGACGATCCCGGCAGTCAGACCCGCGAGAAGGGCATTGGCGCTGAGGAAAGTGACGTCGCCGACCCAACGAGGCGCCATCCAGTCATCTGCATCCGCGTTCTGCGCCTCGACACGAGATGCGCTCGATGCCAGGACACTGGTCGCGGCCGCGGAGACGAGAGCGCAGCGGATGCGGAAACCGCGTCTGAACGACATAAGCTTCGTCGCTCCGAGTAAACATCAATCCCGCGGAGCCTCTTCATGCCCGCGTCCCGGCTCGCGCCGGAAACGTGGCACGAGCTGCTTGAATAGAACGCGGGAACCCTCGAAGCGTTAACGGATCACGCGGACCTTGATGTTGCGGAACGCGACGCGGTCGCCGTGCTCCTGGAGGCCGATATGCCCCTCCGTGGCCGTACCGTACTCGGACCACTCCGCGAACTTGCTCTCCGCGACACGGCGTTTCCAATCTTCGCTGCCGAGCTCGTACTCGAGGAGCTTCTGGCCGTTGAGCCAGTGCTCGACGTGGTTGTTGTCGATGAGCACGCGCGCCGTGTTCCACTCGCCCGCCGGTTTGACCACGCCGGCCGGCGCGGGGTGGAGCGCGTAGTTCGAACCGGACGCGGTGAGTTGAGACGCGCCGTCGGCGTGAGCCACGTCGTCGAGGACCTGCATCTCG
>JBOHRM010001078.1:0-4448 GCA_050732715.1 Longimicrobiales bacterium | reverse complement strand
GGCAACCCTGGTGCGGATGACGATTCCGCCGAAGCCGGACCCTGTGACCCGAACGGGGGCGTAGTACTTGCCGTCCGGATCGCCCGCCAGATCGAGCTCGCGCGTCTCCGCGACAACGCCGACGATGCGGAACCGCCAATCCGAGACGCCCAGGTGCTTGCCGACGGCGCTCTCGCCGCGCCAGAAGTACCGGGCGAGATCCTCGCTCACGACGGCCACCGGATCGGCGTCAGCGCGATCATCGGCCTCGATCAACGTGCGACCTTCGCGCAGCCGCATCCGCATCACATCGAGGTAGTTCCAGGAAACGTGTCGCCTTTCGGCGAGCACGACCTCTCCCTCTGCCGGCACGTAGCCCTCAGGCTCGACGTAGCTGTTGGCTCTATCACCGCTGTGCGGCACGCTCGATGTCACGGCCACGGCCTCGACGCCAGGTATGGATCGCAGCTCGGCCAAGATTTCGTCGGACCATCTGCTGATCGCGCGTTCGACCTCAGCAGCGTCCTCCTCGCCCGACGCGAAGCGCTCATAAGGTACGGCGACTTGCACCGTTAGCAGGTTCTCCGGGTCGAAGCCGGGATGCACGGCGTTCAAGGCGGCCATGTTCCGCGTCATCAGGCCCGCGACGGCCAGCAGCAGCGTGGCGAGCGCCATCTCGACTACGACCAGCCCCGAATGGAGCCGCTGCTTTTGACCGCCCGCCCTGGCCGTGTAGAGCGCGCGGCCCGGCGCCGTCCTCGACAGCGCGAGCGCCGGCACCAGTCCGAACAGCAATCCGCTCAGCGCCGAGATCGCGACCGCGAACGCCAGGATCCGGCTGTCGAGCGTCACCTGCTCGATTCGCGGTATGCCCGCGGGCGCGAGAAGCGTCAACAGCCGTGTCGCTGCCCGCGCCAACAGCACGCCTGCCGCGCCGCCGACGGCCGCTAATGTGAGACTCTCGGTCAACAGCTGCGCCGCGATGCGGTGCCGGCCCGCACCGATTGCGGCGCGCACCGACAGCTCGGTCTCCCTGTCGATGCCCGCGCCGAGCAGCAGCGTCCCGACGTTTACGCACGCGATCAACAGCAACAGCCACGACGCGCCCACGAGCAGCCAGAGCGGCCCGCGCACGTGGCGCGTCACCTCATCGAGATGCGGCCAGACCCTCGCGCCGTGTTGGATGTGATCGGGGGGCGACATCGAGCGGAGCAGCCCATCCGCCTCCGCCTGCGCTTGGACCCGCGTCGCGCCGGCTGCCAGACGGGCGATCACGCTAAACCGGTGACTGTCCCGATTGTGCTCATCGTAAGGCCGAGAGATCAACTGCCAGACATCCGACTCCCGCGCCGGAAAGACGAACTCGCGCGGCAGCACGCCCACGATCGTGTGGGCGACATCGTCCAGCCGGACCGCCCGGCCGACCACGGATTCATCACCGCCGAACCGTCGTTGCCATAATCCGTGTGAAAGAAGCACGGCTGGCGTGTCCGCGTCATCATCCGCCGTGAACGTCCGGCCCACGGCGGCTTCGACGCCGAGCATCGGGAACAACCCCGCCGTCGTCAGCCCGATCTGCACGCGTTCCGGATCGCCGTCGCCGTCCAGGATCGTCGCCACCCAGCGCCCGACCGCCGCCGCCTGGTCGAACGACCGCTGCGCGCTCGACCACTCCACGAACTCCGGATACGAGAACGCGCCGCGCTCCCACGAATCGCGCAGGCTCGGATGCTCTCTCCATTCCGGAATCGTGGGGTAGACCGTCATGATGCGGCCCGGATCACGATAGGGAAGCGGCCTCAACAACACCGCGTCCACCACGCTGAACATCGCGGAGCTCGCGCCTACACCAAGCGCGATGGTCGCCGCCGCCAGCAGGTTCACCCCAGGCCGCCTCGCGCATGACCGAACCGCGAAACGAAGGTCCTGCTTCAGCTTGTCTACAAGCGACACCTCGCGTACCCAACCACGCCCGCCGCTCACGTGACCCTTCGGCACGCGCTCGCGGTCGAGCCTCGCCTGCCAACCGTCCCGCCGGCGCGCGCGCACTAGCACGACGAGCAGGTCCGCGAATTCGCTCGCCCACACCCGGACCAGCGCAAGACGCCCTGCGGGCCGCGCCTCCCGCTGCCGCTCCCGAAACGTCTCGAGCATCCCTTGCGACACTCGCGATCTGAGACGCGCCGGCAGTAGGCGCAGCAGAAGCGCGTACACAAGCGATGCGGTATCGCGCTGGCGGTTTCGCATACGTTGCCGTGTCCCCTCAGCCTTCCATGGCGCTGCCGCGGCGCCGGCGCTGGACGAAAAGAGTCATTGGCATGGAAGCACGGTTCCTCGCAAAGGACGCCAGGATCAACGGAAAGCCCGCAGAGCACGTTGCCACCCTCGCAGTTCTTGCTTCAGCTCCGCGCCGGCCGGACCCTGCCGCCCGTGGCCACGTCCAGCCCGTGCTCCCGCCGCGCGATGTCCACGAGCGCCGCGAGCCGCGCCGTCTCCGCGCGCAGAACCGCCCGACCCAGCTTCGTCATGCGATAGTATCGCCGGCGCTCGTCGTCACTCGCGTCCGCCGGCGCCTCGGCCTCCTCGAGCAGCCCGCGATCCTCCAGCCGCACCATCGCGAGGTACAACGAACCCGAGCTCGGCGCCGCGCGCGGCCCCGCCATCTCCCGGATCCGCTTGATGATCGCCCAGCCATGCAGCGGCTCGGACGCGAGCGCCAGCAGCACGTAGTAGGAGAGATGTGGCAGCGGCAGAAACGCCGGGACTTCAGCATCGGTCATATGCACATCCCCTTGAATCGATTTGATACAAATCTAATTGACCACGGCGAGGCCGCAAGGCCCTGACGTTCGAGGTGGCCGGTGCGAGTGTCCGCGACGTCAACGGCTGTGAGCCCGGCCAGGCCGATGCGGTTGCTACCTGCGGCGGCGGATCAGCTCGCGGAGCACGACGACGTCCTGGCGATCCTGCGGGCGGCCGGCCGCCTCCTTCGAACGCAGGATGTCCTCGAGCCGGGCGGCGTTCAGTTCAACGCCGAAGACGTCAAAGCGCACCGCGTCGCGTGACAGATCCTCATATCCATCCGTGCCCGACGGTCGAGCTCGAAGCCCGCGGCTGCGAGAAGCGCACGGAGGGTCCCCGTCGAAGGATCGGTCTGCCCGCGCTCGATCCGCGCAACCACGGATTGAGCCGTGCCCGCTCGCCGCGCAAGCTCCCGCTGCGTCAGCCGAGCCCGCGCCCGCGCTTCGCGCAGCACGTCACCCGCATTGAAATCCTGAGCCATAGCCGATGATAGCTGATTGGCTATCGAAGCACACAAGAGGCAGATGTCCGTCCACAGGCTCGAGCGAGTCCGCATGAGAGAGAATGGCGGCGCCGAGAAAATGGCGCCCGTGCGGCCTGTCTACTCGATGCGGAGCGCGACGATTGGATCGATGCGCGTCGCGCGCCAGGCGGGCAGCGCGACGGCGGCGAGCGCGGCCAGGGTCAGGGTGATGGCGGCGACGGCGAGCGACGTCGCCTCGAGCCCCGCGCCGGCCCAGAGGATCCGCGAGAGCGTGCGCGCGACCGCGTACGCCCCCGCGACGCCGAAGGCCAGACCGATCGCGACGGGACGCATGCCCTGGACGGAGATCTGGCGGATGGCCGTGGCCGGGCGAGCGCCGAGCGCCATGCGGATGCCGAGCTCGTGCGTGCGTTGGCTCACCGCGTACGCCATCACGCCGTAGACGCCGACCGCGGCGAGAAGTAGGGCGATCAGCGCGAAGACGGCCATCATCGCGGAGATCATACGCTGGTCGAACATCGCCACGTCGAGCACCTCGCGCATGGTGCGGATGGAGAAGACGGGCTGCGCGGCATCGACCTCGTAGACCGCGCGCCGGATCGCCGGGACCGCGGCGGTCGGCTCGCCGCGTGTGCGGGCGATGATGAAGACGTTGCGCGTGACGAATTGCGGCAGCGGCCAGTAGACGGTCGCCATCGAGCGCGAGGCCGAGCGCCAGTCCTGAACGTCGGAGACCACGCCGATGATCTCGCGTGTCTCACCGCCCCGCGTTCTGATGCGACGTCCAACCGGATCGTCGCCCGGAAAGTAGCTGCGGGCGAAACTCTCGCTGATAATGGCAACGGGCGGCGCGCCTTCGCGATCCCTTTCGTTGAACGTACGGCCGGCCCGCAGCGGCACACCGATCAGCACGAGATAGCCCGGCGTGATGGCGCGCATGCTGACCAGTGGAGGCTCGCGGTCCGGCGCGGGCCGGCCATCGACTTCGAACTGCATTCGCCAGTCTTCACCGCTGAGCGGGAAGGCACTCGTGATGGCGACATCTTCGACTTCCGGGAGCGCGGCGATCCGCTCGAGCGCGGCGCGGTGGAACCGCATCAGGCGAGCCTCGATCGAGTCCGATGGCGCCGAGCGGTCATCGTAGGTGGTGACACCGCGTGGCTGCACCTGCATGGTGAGCAGG
>JBOHRM010001077.1:0-12626 GCA_050732715.1 Longimicrobiales bacterium | reverse complement strand
CCACGGGCCAGCCACAAGAAAGGAATGGCCAGCGCTTGAATCGCGCCGGTGAACAGGTAGGAAACCGGATAGTTCCACACGTCGGCAGCGCGGCCGAGCAACGGCTGCGCCACGACGGCGCCGCTCGAGCCGAGCAACGAATCGAACGACAGCACGGTCGCGCGCTCGCGAGACGGGATCAGCGAGTTGATGTAGGCCTGCCGCACGGGCGTGAGCGCGGCGAACATGAGGCCCCAAACCACGAGCAAAGCCACCGCCACGACGAACCGCGGAACAAGACCGATCAGGAGCAGCACGACCGCGCTGAGCGCCGTGCCGATCATCAGAACGGTCGTGCGGCGGCGGAACAGCCGCCTGATATGTGGCACGAGCAGCCCACCAACGATCTGGGCTCCGGCCACGATCGCGGCCGCCAGGCCCGCGACCGAGTACGCACGCTCGTCGCCGTAGAGCTCGAGCAGATACGGCTGCATCGCGTAGAACGCGTAGATCATCACGCCCATGCTGAACGGTGCGGCGAGCATCACCCAGCGCACGGGACGGTTGGCCAGGCCGTATTGGATGGATCCGCGCATCACGCTCTTCACTTCGTCCAGTGCGCTCTTTCCGCGGCTCGGCGTGAAGCCGACATCGCGCATCAACGCGAACGCGAGCAAGAACGTGAGTACGAGCACGACCGCGCGGATGATGTACGGCACGCCCAGGTTCGTGGCCTGCGCGATGACGCCGCCGGCAACGGAGCCGCAGAGCATCGCGCTGCCCTCCACGATCTCACCTTTCGCCAGCACGGACTCGAGCACGCCGCCGTCCTCGAAGTAGCCCGTCGCGGTGAGCGCATCGACGAGCCACGCCTCGACGGCGCCCGAGAAGAACGTGAAGCCCAGCCCGAGCGCCATCGACGAGAGCGCCCAGGCCCAGAACGGCGCCGACACCCGCCACATCACGAGGTACAGCACCGTGGTCAACGCCAACGTGAGCGTGCCGAGCAAATAGGAGAGCCTGCGCCCGCGCGTGTCCGCGACAACGCCGGTCGGAACCTCGAACAACACGAGGCCCGCCGTGAAGAACGCGTTCGCGGCGAACGCCTCGGCGTTGCTGAGTCCGGCATCCAGCAGGAACAGCGTGTTGATGCCCCAGATCAGCGACGCCGCGAGCGTGCTCAGCAGCAGCAGGAGCAAGTAGATGTTGCGGATCCCGCGCGCGCCGACGTGGACCCCCACTCCGCCTCCCACTACCACCCCAGCCGCCTGTGGCGCCGTCGGTTCACCGCGTCGGCTCACTCCGGGTCAGCGGGAAGCGCCACGGGCTGCGCTCAAGCACTGCGCCGTCCCCGCCGCTCTCGATTCGCACGAATGTACGCCGCCACGGCCTCCGGGCGCATCGGTAGGGTATGATCGGGTGCCACAATACTCACAATCGAGATGTCCTCGTCGAGCAGCGGCCAGTGTATACCTCGGCGGTCCTCGACGAACTCCCATTCGGCGCGCTCCTCGACGGTGCCGTCCTCCAGGATGGGAAACAAGGCGATCGGCGCTGAATGCAGGCTGCCATCGTCGAGCTCGACAATGAGCTCCGTTTCAGTGATCTCGAGCGACTTAGCGCGGAGGTTCTCGGAAATGATCATGCCACGCCTCCAAAAGCCGATCACGGTGGTCCCGTGTCAGCTCTCGAATCTGCCGAAGCTCCGCAGGTGAGCAACCGACGGAGTATGCAACCTCGACCGAATCTAGCCAGACCTTCGCCGCCGCACCACCTTTGCGTGCGTGGACGTGCGGTGGCTCGAGCCGTCCACCCGCGCTCTCCCGACTGTAAAAGGAGAACCGAAAACCCGCACTGCGCAAGACTGTCGGCGACATGCGCCGAATGATCATTCGCTCTCGGGGCAAGACCATAGCGGGTTGCGCCAACGACACTTGGGGAATGCCTGCGAGCAGGTCGGCATACTGTCTGCGTGCGCGATCTCTAACCTGGCCGATCAAATGGATACGTCGCCCTGCCGGCGACGGCGTGCGGTGGAGATCAATGGCTCTCTTACGCGACATCCGTCCCGTGCGCAACGTGGACGCCGGCGCGCTGCTCGAATCGCTGTTCGTGTATGCGATCGCGGCGATCCTCGTGATACGGGTCACGTTGGGCGCGACCGGGTATCCTCAGCTCGGTGGGCGCGGCCTCCACATCGCGCACATGCTCTGGGGCGGGCTGCTCATGCTCGTCGCGATCGTGCTGCTCCTCGCGTTCCTGGGGAGGAGCGCGGTGCGGCTGAGCGCGGTGCTCGGCGGCATCGGCTTCGGCCTCTTCATCGATGAGCTCGGCAAGTTCATCACCAGCGACAATGACTATTTCTTTCAGCCGACGATCGCGCTGATCTATACGATCTTCGTGATCCTCTTCCTGGTGGTCCGTACGATCGATGAGCACAAAGGGTTGACTGGTCGTGACGCGCTGGTCAACGCGATCGATCTGCTGATCGAGGCGGGCCGCGGTGACATGGACGCCGTGGAGAAGCAAAAAGCGCTGGCGCTGCTCAGGCGGAGCGACGCGAACGACCCGCTGGTGCCCGAGCTCACGGCGATGGTGCGATCGATGACCGTCGAACCGGATCGTGCGCTCGGATGGACCGCGCGGATGGCGGATACGGCGCGGCGGATGTACAAACGTCTGATCCGCGTGCTCCGGTCCGGACGGGTGCTGATCACGATCTTCGCACTGCTCGCCGTGCTCGACCTCGCGAACGTGGTGCGTATCGCTTTGTCCATTCCAGGCTTCAGCCTGACGCGCCCTCAGCTGTCGTTCGTGGAGTTGGCAGACCTGATCACGTCCACGACGTTTGCGGTGCTCGTCGTGATCGGCGTCGTTCACATGCGCACGTCACGCGTCGACGGCTACCGCTGGTTCCGCCGGGCGCTACTGATCTCGATCTTCTTCAGTCAGATATTCTACTTCTACGCGCTGCAGCTGGTCGCGGTGATCGGCCTCGCCATCAGCCTGCTACTGCTCGGCGCGCTCGATGCGATGATCCGCGCCGAGCAGGCCGAGGCCTCGTCCTAGTAGTTTCCCAGACCGTTGAGCGCGGGGAAGAGCTCCGAGTCCGTGTGCTCTGACGCCATGATCTCCGCCAGCTCGCGGACGACGTCCGGGTGCCGGGCGGCGACATTGCGCTGCTCGCCCGGATCCGAGGCGAGGTCATAGAGCTCGATGCGCGCGTTCGGGTCCGCGCTCACGTTCAGCCGGACGGCCTTCCAGTCATCTCGCCTGACCGCTTGTTTGCCGCCCTGCTCGTGGAACTCCCAATACAAATGCCGATGGACCGGGGATTCGCCGGACGACGACAGCAGGCTCGCCATGTTCAGGCCATCCATCTCGGAGAGCGCCCGTGCGTTCGCCAGTTCGGCGAGCGTCGGCAGCACGTCCCACATCGCCCACACGTGGTGGCTCGTGACGCCGGCCGGCACGTGACTCGGGCCCCAGGCGATCATCGGCACACGGATACCGCCCTCGTAGACGTCGCGCTTCAAGCCGCGCAACGGTCTATTGCTGTCGAAGAATTCGGGATCGCCGCCACCCTCGATGTGGGGGCCGTTGTCGCTGGTGAAGAAGACGATCGTGTTCTGATCGAGCCCGAGCGTCTCCAGCTTGTCCAGGATCCGGCCCACATCGCGGTCCATGCGGGAGACCATCGCCGCGAACGTCGCGCGCGGCATCGCCTGCGGGCTGTAGTGTTCGCCGGGGTACGGCTCCTCAGGGAAGATACTCGTGCCGTCCGCGTTCAAGTACTGCGTGTACGCGTCTTCCGGCGCTTGCAGCTCGGCGTGCGGGATCGTGAACGGCACGTAGAGGAAAAAGCGCTCATCGCGATGGCGGTCGATGAAGTCGAGCGCTTCCTCGGCGATCGCATCGTGGCTGTAGCGGCCTCGTTCGAGCGGCCAGCCGGCGCCCGGTCGATCCGCGATCTCCTGAACTCGGTTGCCCTCGAGCGGGACGCGCTCTTCATCGCGGTAGACGAACTCGGGATAGAAGAAGTGCGCGCGGCTCTGATCGAGGTAGCCGTAGAAGGTGTCGAAGCCTTGACGCGTGGGAACACCCTCGGTGCCGGGACCGCCCAGACCCCACTTCCCCGTGGCGCCGGTGGTGTACCCGGCCTCGCTGAGGACTTCAGCCAAAGTCACGCTCTCCGCGGGAAGCGGCTGCTGGCCGTCCGCATAGCGCTGGTTGCCGCGGATCGGCACGTGGCCCGTGTGCAGTCCGGTCATCAGCACGGCGCGGGAAGGCGCGCACACGGGCGAACCGGCGTAGAACTGCGTGAACCGGAGCCCCTGGCGGGCCATCCGGTCGAGGCTCGGCGTTTGAATTCTGGTCTGCCCGTAAGGACCGATGTCACCGTAGCCGAGATCGTCCGCCATGATGAAGATGATGTTGGGCGGCTCCGACGGCGTCGCGGCCGAGTCCGGTGACGGCGCGCTCGTGCACGATGCGCCCACACCGAGGCTCAGGCTCAGGAGCGCGCCGCCCGAACAGCCCAGCCGGCGGACCATCCGCGCCATCGGGTCGTGAACCGTCGTCGGCGTGTGGCGGCGCCTCGCCGGTCCACATTGGCGCTGCGCAAGCCCTCGGAGACGGCCGGCGGCGCTGGCCTTCACGACGATCGACTCTCCGCGGTCCATATCGACCTCGTGCAGTGCATCTGCAGGTGTTGGATTCCCTGGTCCGCGGCTACAATAGTGTAAACGCTGCCGTCGGGCCAACCGGCTGACGGGCTAATGGTACGGCACAGTTCTATCGACCGATTCTCGATGCGCACGGCAACATTCTCGACGGTGATGGTCGGCGCATTCATATCGCTGACGGCGGAAGGCATCGCCCAAACGCCGCAGGCGTACACGCGAGCCGACACCCTGCGCGGCTCGTACGCAACGCCGGGCCGGGCGTGGTGGGACGTCACGTTCTATGATCTGAACGTCTCGATCGAACCCGCGGACAGCACGATCCACGGCTACAACACGATCACTTACCAGGTGCTCGAGCCCGCGAACGAGATGCAGATCGATCTGATGACGCCGCTCGAGGTCGACAGCATCGTACAAGACGGCCAGACCGTGTCGTTCCACCGTGACGGCAACGCGTTCTTCGCCACACTCACCGCGCCGCAGCAGCCCGGCGACACGAACGCGATCACGGTCCATTATCACGGCCGCCCGCGCATCGCGCCGCGGCCGCCCTGGGACGGCGGATTCACCTGGACGGCGGACAGCCTAGGCCAGCCATGGGTCGTGACCACCGACCAAGGCGTCGGTGCGAGCATCTGGTGGCCGAACAAGGACACGCAAGCGGACGAGCCGGACAGCCAGCGCGTCGCCATCACCGTCCCTCGAGGGATGATCCAAGTCGGCAACGGCCGCCTGCGCGGCACCACCGAGAACCCGGATAGCACGACGACGCACGAGTGGTTCGTCGCCAACCCGATCAACAACTACGCGATCCATGTGGCAGCCGGAAGCTACGCGAACTACAGCGAAGCCTACGAGGGCGAGAACGGCACGTTGACGCTCGACTTCTGGCCGCTGACGCACCACCTCGATGCGGCGAAACGACAGTGGGCGCAGGTGCATCCGACGCTGCAATGCTTCGAGCACTGGTTCGGCCCCTACCCGTGGTACGAGGACGGCTACAAGCTCGTCGAGGTGCCCTACAACGGCATGGAGCACCAGAGCGCCGTCACGTACGGCAACGGTTTCGCGAACGGGTATCGCGGACGTGATCCGTCCGGCACGGGTCTCGGCCTCGAGTGGGATTTCATCATCGTGCACGAGAGCGCGCACGAATGGTTCGCGAACAATTTCACCGCCAAGGACCAGGCGGACATGTGGGTGCACGAGAGCTTCGCGAACTATGCAGAGGGCCTCTACACGGAATGCCTGTTCGGCAAGGACGCCGGTGCCGCCTACATCATCGGCAATCGACGCGGCATCCAGAACGACCGCCCGATCGTGCCCGACGCGTACGGCGTGAACGCCAAGGGCTCGGACGACATGTATCCCAAGGGCGGCAACATACTGCACACGATCCGGCAGGTCGTAAACGATGACGAGAAATGGCGCGCCATTCTCCGAGGCGTGAACGAGACGTTCTGGCACCGAACCGTGACGGGCGCTCAGATCGAGAGCTACATCAGCGAGCAAGCCGGGGTCGATCTGAGCAAGGTGTTCGATCAGTATCTGCGAACAACGCAGATCCCGATGCTCGAGTACGGAATCGAGAACGACATGCTCCACTATCGCTGGGCCAACGTCGTGCCCGGCTTCGACATGCCCATCGAGGTCGCGCTCGCCGCCGGCGAAACCACTGTGATCCGACCGACGGAGGCATGGCAGACGATGCCCCTGAATCTGGCGAGCCCCGTGGAATTCGCGGTGGATGAGGATTATTACGTTGGCCAGAAAGAGGTGGCGACCCCTCGTTGAGGCTCACCGTGTGTACCCGGTCCGTACTCACCCGCCCACGCCGCGGAGAATGAGGCGATTCGGGTTGCGTGCCGAATCTCGAGTATGCTAACCTTCACCGAAGCGGACATTACCTCAGATTCCGACGGCGGTACGCGTGCGGGGCACGACGCTCGACGAGATTGACATCAAGCTGCTCACCCTGCTGCAGAAGGACGGCCGGATGTCGCAGCAGGATCTCGCAGCGGAGGTGGGTCTGTCCTCACCTGCGACGGGCGAACGTCTCAGGAAGCTCGAAGACCGAGGGATCATCGTCCAGTACACCGCACTCCTGGATCCGAAGAAGCTGGGGCAGGACGTGACGGCGTTCGTTACGGTCGGGATCGACGGCTCGAAACACTACCCGGCGTTTGTGGCGAAGGCGCTCGAGCACCCGGAAATCCTCGAGTGCCACGCGATCACGGGGCAAGGCTCTCACCTCCTGAAGATCCGAACGCCCAGCACGTCGTCGCTCGAGAGCCTGCTCGCGCAGGTCCAGTCGTGGCGCGGCGCGCATTGGACGCAGACGAACATCGTTCTGTCCGTGCTCAAGGAGACCCTCCACGTCTCGCTGTAGTTTGCGGATGCATTCTTTGGCCCGGCTCCCGGTCTTCTATGCGCTGAACGGCAAGCGCGCGGTCGTGGCGGGTGGCACCGCACCGGCCGCGTGGAAGGCGGAGTTGCTGTCCGCCGCGGGCGCGGCGGTCGATGTCTTTGCGGCCGAGCTGGGCGAAGAGATGACGGCCGCGTCGGCCGAAGCGCCGGGCGGGCCGATCGCGCTGCACGCGCGAGACTGGACCGACACCGATCTCGAAGGCGCCGTGATCGCGATCGGCGCATTCGACGATGACGCCGATGCCGAGCGCTTCGTCATCGCGGGGCGCGCGCACGGCGTGCCGGTGAACGTGGTGGACAAGCCAGCGTACTGCGATTTCGCGTTCGGCTCGATCGTCAACCGCTCGCCGCTCGTGGTCGGCATCTCGACGGACGGCGCCGCGCCCGTGTTCGCGCAGGCGATCCGCGCGAAGCTCGAAGCGCTGATCCCGAACAGCTTCGCGCACTGGGCCCAGGCGGCGCAGCGCTGGCGCGGCGCGGTTCAGGCCTCAGGGCTCGGCTTCTCGGATCGGCGTCGGTTCTGGCAGCGGTTCACCGCGCGCGCGCTCGCCGACCCGGAGAAGATCCCCGATGATGCCGAGCTGAATTCGCTGCTGGCGCAAGTCCGCGATGAGCGCACCGATGCCGAGATCGGATCGATCGTGATCGTGGGCGCGGGACCGGGTGATCCCGAGCTCCTCACATTGCGCGCCGCGCGCGCGCTGCAGTCGGCCGACGTGATCGTGATCGACGATCGCGTGCCCGCAGAGATCCTCGACTTCGCGCGCCGCGAAGCTCGCAAGGTGCGCGTCGCTGAGCCGCAGCCCCCTCACCCTGACCCTCTCCCCCGCCAGCGGGGGAGAGGGAATGCGGATGCCGGAGAAGAAGGGTACGTGCCACGTGGCGGCCCGGCAGACGACACCGCTGCGATGATGGTATCGCACGCGCGCGAGGGCAAACGTGTGGTACGCCTCATGGCCGGTGATCCGGTGAACTCCGGCCGCGCGGGCGAAGAGCGGACCGCGTGCGAGGAGGCCGGGATCGCGGTCGAGGTCGTGCCCGGGATCACGTCGTGATGGCGAGGCGCTCCATCAGCGCCTTGATCATCGGACCCATCTTCGGGTTGGCCGGGACCACGTCCGCCGCGACACCCGCGGCCTCGAGCGCCGCCACGCACGTCGGCCCAACCGCGGCGGTGACGATCCTCTGATTCAGCGCATCCCGCAGCGGCTCCGCCCTGCTCGGCCGCGACCTGGAACCGATGCGCGGGCGACTCATGCCTCGGCGAGGACCGGCGCGCGTACGTCCGACTCGTCTCGCTCCGCCGCCGAATCGAAGCGCAGCCGGATCACGGCGACCGACACGATAACGATCAGAACGCCGAGATAGAGGAACGCCCGCTGGTACGAGATCGCGTCGGAACGGAACAGGAAGCCCGCCGCCACCGCGCCGGCGTTGCCGCCGGCGCCGACGATCCCTGCCACCGTACCGAGCGCGCGCCGGTTCACGAACGGCACGATGCCGTACGTCGCGCCCTCCGCCATCTGGACGAACACGCTGAAGACCAGCATCGCGTTGATCGCCGCCGCGAGGACGGACATACGCGAAAACGCGATCAGGGCGAGACCTTCGGCCAGCACGACGAGGAACAACAAACGTGTCCGGCCGGCCAGGCCCCACCGCGCCGCCCAACGGTCCGAAACGTAGCCGCCGAGCGTACGCGCGAAGAGGTTCATCAGCCCGAACAGTCCCGCCAGCAAGCCCGCCGTGCTCAGGTTCACGCCGAAACGGTCGTAGTAGTACAGCGCCGCTACGTTGTTGATCGTCAGCTCGACGCCGAAGCAGGCGCCGTAGACGACGACGAGCGCCCACACCCTTCCGTCGCGCGCGACCTCGATCAACCGTCCCCCTCTCAGCCTCTCCCTGCCGTGGCGGAGAGGCGTTCTATTCCCCTCGGGCGAATCCTGCGTGAGCAGGTAGTACGCGATGCCGAGGACGAACAGCACGGCGCCCGGCACGACCATCGCCAGCCGCCAGCCCAGCCGCTCGTTCGCGCCGAGCATCAGGAACGCCGCGAAGATCAACGGCATGACGATCTGAGTGACACCGCCGCCGAGATTGCCCCAGCCCGCCGTCGTCGCGTTCGTTCGGCGCAGCGGCCTGACGGGCGCCCATCGACTCGGCGCCGCCGTTGGGCTACGAAAGGGAGCGTCAGCGAACGAGGTGAAGGCGTTCCTGCCTGCGCAGCACCCAACGCCGGCTGCCGTCCGCATCGATGACCGCCTCTTCCTCTTGCGCCATGCGGACCGGTTGACCCCGCCACTCCGGCACCGGCGTCGTGGCTTGAAGCTCAATCGAGAACCAGGTGTTCGGGCGGAGCGCGGCGTCGCCGCGGCCGGGTACGCCGTCTTGGCGGTCCCACAGCCCGATCAGCGGGCCCGCGCCGTGGCCGTGGTCACCGATCGGGTGCGTGTACACCGTGCCGTCGATACCCTCGGCACGCATCCGCTCGAGCGTGCGCGCCAGCACTTCGTTGCCGGTTCGGCCGGGTACCATCTCCTCGAGCAACAAGTCTTGCAGCCGGTTCGATCGGCGCAACGCCGCCACGATGCCTTCGGGCGGCGCTTCCTCACCATCGCGCAGCACGTAGCCCATGTGCTGTGTATCGGTAGCGAGTCCGTAGGCGACGAGACCGAAGTCGGTGTGCAACACATCGCCCCGCACGATGACCGGACTCACGGAGTCGCCCATCTCGACGCCGCGCCGCTGCACACTGACCGAGGGCTGGAACCATGAGCCGAGGCCCAGGTCGTTCACCCGCTGGCGCAGCCACCACACGACATCCGCTGTCGTGGTCACACCCGGCGTGATGACGCGGTTCGAAAACGCGGTACCGATGATCTCATGCACGAGTTGCTGCATGCGCCGGTAGATGGGCAACATCTCGGGCAGCCGCTCTTCGACGTATTGCAGGGCGAGCAGCTCGCGGCGCACGACACGTTGCAGGTACATCTCGCCTAGCGCTTCCTGCAGTTGCTCCCACTCGCCGACCGTGAGTCCGTCGGAGAACGCGTGCGTGTACGACGTATTCACCGCGATCGTACGCGGGTCCCTCGCCTCCACGAGCGGCGTGAGCAGCTTCCACTGATCCGGTCCGAACGGCTCCGCCGGCCGCCGCTGTGTGCCGGCCGTGCCGACGGCCGCGGCGGGATCACGCACCACAGTGTAGAGGTCGCCCTGAGAGGTCCCGCCTATGGCGATGCGCTCGACGCCCTGATCTACGCCGTCGCGGACGCCGCGATCGTGGAACAAGTAGATCGTGCGGCGTCGCGCGGCGAACGTCGTCGGTGACACGAGCGCGTGAAAGACCGGGTCCTCGTTGTATTCGCGGACGGGCACGATCCAGAGGTCGACGCCGTGCTCGCGCATGAGGCGCGGCAGCACACGCTCGAGGCGCAGCGCCAGCCATTCCTGCCGCACCTGTGCCTGCTCGCGCAGCGAGCCGAACGGCCGCTCCTGCGCTCCGCCGGCAGCGGGAGTCGTCGCGAACAGCGCGATGGACACGACGACAAGACCAGCGCGGCGCCCGAACGAGGGTCGCAACCGCGTGGGGCGCGAATCGTACGCGCACATCGAAGACGTCATTGCATCGACCTCCGGTTCGCCAACGGCACCCGCGCCTCACCCGGCACCGTGCTCGATCAGGACGGAATATTCAGGATTCCACGAGGTCGGTCAAACGCTACGGCCCTGCCTGCCTCGCTCAGAGGGAGGAACGGCATCCACCCGGTGGCGGCCCACCGCTTCGTGCGCGCCGCCGAACCGACTACAGCAGAAAGATAGGTATTGACAGCCATTACCTAAGCTTTCATCGCAAATATGCATGAAGAACTAATAATATTAGTTTTCGTCCGTGAAGTGGATCGAACTGCGAACGGAGGTTGCCTTATCGTGAGACGTGCGGCGAAGGCCACACACTGCCCGTACTGCGCGCTTCAATGCGGGATCGAGGTCTCGGCCGGGTCGGGGCAGGCCGGCGTGGTGGCGATTGCGGGTGACGCATCGTTTCCGGTGAATCGTGGGCGTTTGTGCATCAAGGGCTTCACGGCGGGGGATGTGCTCGTGCATGCGGAGCGTCTGCTTCGGCCGCGGGTCCGGAACGGCGTGGGAGAGCTGGTCGAGTCGAGCTGGGAGGACGCGCTGGCGTTGGCGGTCTCACGGATCCGATCGGTCCAGGCGGTGCACGGTCATGACGCGGTGGGTGTGTACGGCAGCGGCTCGCTGACGAACGAGGCGGCGTATCTGCTGGGCAAGTTTGCGCGGGTGGCGCTCGGGACGAGCCAGATTGACTACAACGGCCGGTTCTGCATGTCCTCGGCGGCGGCGGCGTCGCTGCGCGCGTTTGGGGTGGACCGCGGGCTGCCGTTCCCGCTCGAGGACGTTGGTCGCGCCGATGTCGTCTTGCTTGCCGGAGGCAATGTTGCCGAGACGATGCCGCCGGCCATGCGGTATTTCGAGGCGCAGCGGGCGGCGGGTGGGCGGCTGATCGTTGTCGATCCGCGTCGATCGGTGACGGCTGAAGCCGCGACGCTGCACCTGGCGCTGATGCCGGGAACGGACGCGGCCCTGGCGAACGGTCTGCTGCACCTGCTGATCCGCGACCAGCGTGTAGACCGCGCGTACATCGCCGCGCGCACGGAGGGCTTCGACCGGGTACGCGCGCTGGCGGCGGGTTATTGGCCCGAGCGAGTCGAGCGGCTGACCGGCGTGCCGCAGGCGAAGCTGGTGGAGGCGGCGCGGCTGCTCGGCGAGGCCGAGTCGGTGATCGTGTTGACCGGGCGCGGTCCCGAGCAACAGGTGCAGGGAGTGAACAACGTGCTGGCGTACATCAACGTCGCGCTCGCGCTGGGTTGTGTTGGCCGGCGTGGTTCCGGGTACGGCTGCCTGACCGGTCAGGGCAACGGTCAAGGTGGCCGGGAGCACGGGCAGAAGGCAGACCAACTGCCGGGCTACCGTTCGATCACGGATCCATCCGCGCGGCGTCACGTCGCGGCGGTGTGGCGTGTACCCGAGTCGAGCATCCCGGATCCTGGTCGGTCCGCGTACGAGCTGCTGTCGTCGCTGGGCGAGGATGGCGGGGTGCGAGCACTGATCGTGGTCGGCTCGAACCCGGCCGTCTCGGCGCCGGCCGCGGACGCGGTGATCGAGCGGCTCCGCTCGCTCGAGTTCCTCGCGGTCGCCGACTTCTTTCTTTCGGAGACCGCCGCGCTCGCTGACGTCGTCTTCCCGTCGGCCCAATGGGTGGAAGGCGACGGCACCGTGACGAACGTCGAGGGGCGCGTCATCCGACGTCGTCGCATTGTCGAGCCTCCGGGTGACGTACGTACGGACATCGAGATTCTGTGCTCGCTGGCGGCGGGGCTCGGCCACGCCGAGCGGTTCGCGTTCGCGACGCCGCGTGCGGTGTTCGAAGAGCTGCGGCGGGCGACGTGCGGCGCGCCCGCGGACTATAGCGGCATCACGTACGAGCGGCTCGACGCGGAGCGCGGTGTGTTC
>JBOHRM010001076.1:0-3442 GCA_050732715.1 Longimicrobiales bacterium | reverse complement strand
CCCCGCGCGACTGCCGTCGCTCGGGGTGCGAGCCAGCATACCCGTCGCGGGCGAGGAGGGGACCGCAACCTCGCGCCGCGGCATGCGGCCCGCATGGTACGCGAGCCAGCCGGCGCGCACGGCGTGGTCCATGGCGGCCGCCATACGCACGGGATCGTCCGCCTCCGCCACCGCCGTGTTCATCAGGATGCCGTCGACGCCCTGCTCCATCGTGACGCACGCGTCGGACGCCGTGCCGACACCGGCATCGACAATGACCGGGCATTCGAGCCGACGTTTGATCTCGCGGATGAAGTACGGGTTGATCAGGCCGAGCCCGCTGCCGATCGGGCTCGCGAGCGGCATGACCGCCGCGCAGCCGGCGTCCTCGAGGCGAAGCGCGGTAATCAGGTCATCGTTCGTGTACGCGAGTACCGTGAAGCCGTCGGCAACGAGCGTGCGCGCGGCGTCGATCGTAGCCGCCACGTCCGGCAGCAGCGTCTTCTGATCCCCGATCACCTCGAGCTTGACCCAGTCATTCAAGCCCGCGGCGCGGCCGAGCCGGGCGTACCGCACCGCGTCCTCGGCGGTGTAGCAGCCCGCTGTGTTCGGCAGCAGGAACACCTTCTCGGGGTCGAGGTGGTAGAGGATGCCCTCTTCTCGGGTGCGGTCCAGGTCGATGCGACGCACGGCGACCGTGACCATCTCGGCGTCCGCCGCTTCGATCGCGCCGACCATCGTCTCGTTGTCACGATACTTCCCCGTGCCGAGAATGAGCCGCGAGCGGAACGCGCGACCGGCGATGGTCAGAGGCTCGACGATCATCGCTCACCCGCCTCCCACAAAATGGACGAGCTCGAGCGCGTCACCGGCTTTCACCTCCGTGGCGTCGTACCGCCTGCGCTCGAGGATCTCGCGGTTGTGCTCGACTACGACCATCCGCGGATGCAATCCCAGGTCTCCCAAGAACTGCTCGACCGTTCGACCCGAGGCGACCTCGCGCGCCTCGCCGTTCACCGTTATGCGGATCATCTCGATCTCTGTGCACCCCCCACAAATGATGAATGATGAGTGATGAATGATGAATGCGAAACGCCTGCTCGCCTCATCATTCCGCATTCATCATTCCGCATTCTTCATTTCTTCGTCTTGCGTGCTCGCCAGCGCGGCCAGGTACTCGTCGATGCGGCCGCCGATATCGCCCGCGTTCCAGACACCGGTGATCGCGGCTACACCGTGTGCGCCCGCGGCGACGAGCTCGGCAGCGCGGTCCGGTGTGACGCCGCCGATCGCGATCACGGGGACACCCACTCGTGACGTCGCTTCCCGGACGAGGCCCGGCCCGGCCGGCTCCGCCGATGGATGCGACGCGGTCGGATAGATCGTACCCAAAACCACGAAATCGGTCCCGTCCCGTTCGGCGGTCGATGCCTCATCCGCCGAGTGTGCCGAGTACCCGATCCTGCGCGCGCCGATCAGCGTCCTTACACGCGGCATCGGAATGGAGCGGCGACCTAGCTGCACCCCCGCGGCATCTGCCGCCAGCGCGACGTCGATCCGGTCGTTCACGAAGAGCCATGATCCTGTCGACGTGGCCACGCGCGCCAGCGCGCTGCCGAGCGCATACAGACGGCCGCCCGCCGTGGCGTGCCCGCGGAGGTGAAACGCCAGCCGCGGCCCGGCCCGCTCGAAAACGTCACGCGCGACGTCGAGCACATCAGGGCGGATCAGTATCGCATCGTCCGTGACGATGTGGAGGCGTGGAAGCTCACCGGCGCTCGTCAATGCAACTGCGAGCCTGCGCGAGCGCCGCGACCTCGCACCCATTCGGCGGCGGTCATGCGATGCCGGCCCTGCGGCTTGACCTCGCGGACCCAACAGGCACCGGCGCCGCACGCCACGAGCACGCCCTCAGCGGGATCGCTCGCGTCTGCCTCGATCACGGTCCCGGGTTCGGCATCGTGGCGCAGGTCCGGCGTGGGGTGCGGACGATACACCTTGAGCTCCTTGCCGTTGAGCGTGGTCCAGGCGCCGGGCACGGCATCGAGCGCGCGTATCATACGCGAGACATCGACGGCGGCCGCGGTCCAATCGACGCGCGCGATCTCGCGCGTGATCCGCGGCGCATACGTCGCCCGCGACTCGTCCTGCTCGACCTCCGTGAGCTGTTCCGCCTCGAGCAGCGCGAGCGCTTCGACCATCGCCTCCGCGCCGATCTCGCTGAGCCGGGCGGCGAGGTCGGTGCCGGTCTCGTCCGCGGCGATCGGCTCCGCGACCTGGTGCAGGATCGGGCCGGCATCCATCTGCTCGACCATGCGCATGACGGTCACGCCCGTGCGCTCGTAGCCGCGCGCGATCGCGCACTGGATCGGCGCGGCGCCGCGCAGCTCGGGTAGCAGCGACGCGTGCAGATTGAGCGAGCCGAGCCGCGGCACGTCGAGAACCTCGCGGCCGAGGATCTGGCCGTACGCGACGACGACGGAGAGCTCGGGCTCGAGTGCGCGTAGCTCACCGAGGAAGCCATCGCCCCGGGCGCGCTCGGGTCGGAGCACTCGGATGCGCTCCTGTTCGGCGAACTCGCCAACCGGCGGAACCTGCCGGATCCGGCCGCGGCCCGCGGGCCGATCGGGCCGCGTCACCACGGCCAGAACATCGTGGTTCTCGCCGATCAAAGCCCGTAGCGGCGGCAGCGCGAAAGCCGGTGTACCCCAGAAGACGATTCTCATGTTCGAGTCGGCGAGTTGGCGAGTTGCGGGTTGCGGGTTGACGGTGGCAGGCGCGGATACCTCATGGAATTCGGAACCCGGAACTCGGTCACCGCCTCAAGCGGCCCGCGTCTTCTTCCACTTCTTCAGCAGCATCTTCCGCTTGAGGGGGCTCACGCGATCGACGAAGAGGACGCCGTTCAGGTGGTCGACCTCGTGCTGCAGCACCCGCGCCAGCAACCCGCTCGCCTCCATACGTATCTCGCGCGTTTCAGGCTTCACGTGGGGCGCGGCGGCTTCGGCGGAGAAGGACGCGGCACGCGGAGCGCGTGGTGAGGATATCGCGACCTGAAGCCCCCTGATCACGCACGTCGAAGGCCGTTCGACGATGTCCTTCAGCCCCGGTAGGCTCAGACAGCCCTCCTCGCCGCGCTCGAGATCGTCGCCCAGCTCGACGATCTCCGGGTTGATCAGCGCGAACGGCCGGACATCGCCCTCGCGCGGATCGACCACGATGACGCACTGGCTCACGCCGACCTGCGGCCCCGCCAGGCCCACGCCTTCTTCCTCGTACATCGTCTCGAACATGTCGGAGATCAGCGCCGCGAGCTCGGGGGTCACATCGGCGACCGGCTCGGCCTTGCGCCTCAACACCGGATCTCCGTACAGCCGGACCTCTCTCGCCGGCATTACTTCGCCTCCTCGGGCGCGCTCAGCACGCGCGCGATCTTCGGCCGCGCCACCACGATCCGCGTATT
>JBOHRM010001075.1:0-3731 GCA_050732715.1 Longimicrobiales bacterium | reverse complement strand
TGTAGACCCTGTACCGCTGGTCATCGGTCGGCGCATACATCGCCCAACCCTCCGCAACGCCCCTGAACCTCAGCTCTCCCCGGCTCGATCTGGGCGCGCCTTCTGGCCCGGATTTACGAAGTGCTGCCGCCGGTTTGTCCCGCTTGTGGCGGCGAGCTGCTTATCATCGCCTTCCTCACACCTCCCGAACCCGTCATGGCCTTCCAAGGCGTCTTCCTGATCATTGTGGGCCGGGCGCCGGCTCGAGCTCCTATCTGCCCACTATCTTTCGTCCAGCTGCGCCGCAGGCGCCCCGTCTCCCGGGCGAAGTCCCGGGAGACGCGTAGAGTTAGACGCGGCCTCGGATGTCGTCTGAGCGTAGCGTTCTACGTCTCGATTCGAATTCCATATCCCGAGACGATCTGCTGGGCGGCGCCGCTCACCCCCGCGCGGTCCTCACGGAATCGATGCGTCGGGGCCGGCCGGCCGCTCCCGCAGCACCTCGGCCAGCTGATCGAATCGGATCGCGCCCAGCCCGCTCGCCATGTCGTAGCCGGGCTTGGCGTAGCAGCAGCCGAGGTTATAGACGTCGTTGTCCCCTTCGACCACGTCGCGGAACACGCGCTCGTAGTCTGTCAGGGCCAACCGGTACAGGACCGGGCTCAGGAACCCCGGCGGCTCGATGCCGTGGCCCAGGAGGTAGCTGTCGACCACCATCATTGCGCCGGCCACCATCGGTGCGGCTCCGCTCGTGCCGAAGCTCTCGCCCGGATAGAACGGCGAGCCGGCCATGGCGGCCACGTCCGGCGTCTGCCTCATGCCGGTGAGGCCGGCCAGATCGTTCTGCCAGATGGCCTCGGAAATGGAGAAGATGCTGCTCCTGCCGCCGGCGCCCACCCAGCGCCCCTCGCCCTCGTCGGGGATGTGTTGGTTCCAGACGACCTCGCTGGTCAGGATCCCGCCTTCACGGGAACCCAGGAACGGGATCCGTCCGTCGATCGCCAGCTCGGTGCCGCCGACGGCAATCGCCCAGGGCGTGCTGGGCGGAAAGATCACGCCGAGCTCGACGCCGGGGGGTGGCGGCAATTCCGCCGGCCAATCCACGCAATTCACCCCTCCCGGCCCAGGGAACCAGCCGGGCGAGCCTTGATCGCCCATTGCGATGAACACCTTCACGCCCAGCTCCGCCGCGCGCTTGAAATGCACGCTGCTCCTTTCGATCTGGGACCGGAGCACGGCCGCCTCGCAGACGCCGTACGAGATCGAGATCGCATGGACGAGCTCGCCGTCGGTGCGCGCAGGATCGAGCGCCGCGGCCAGCAGGTGCGGCAGGTTTTCCATGTCGTTGTTGCCGCTCTCGAACAAGTAGATTTTCTCGAGCTCGGGCGCCACCGTGAGCAGGGTCTGCGAGTCGAAGTTTGGCTCATCGCCGACAAAACTGGGTCTACCACCGCGTACGACGATTTCCACCGGGAACTCGAAGTTGAACGGGCCAAAGCATTCGGAGAACGACCGGAACTCCGCGCTGTCGAGACGCTGGCCGGGCTCGATCAGTGCGACACGCCGGCCCTGGCCGCGGAACCCGGCGTCCCAGAGCTTGTCGATCCCGTAGGCGGCGGCGATCTGGCGCGGGTGGAGGCCCGACGTCCACACCGTCGAGCCGGAATGGTTGGGGTTTGTGCATCCGTGGGCCGGTGGGATCCTGGTGCCGCTGACGTTGGAGAGAGGATCGACCATGGCGTCGTCGCAGCCGGCCGCGATCGCGACCACGAACGCGAGCCCAGCTGGCCCGAAGCGCCCGCCGCGCCCGATGTCCGGGCCGCGCCTCGCGTACCTGAATCCCCTCATCCTGCTCTTCCACCTGGCGGTCGGCAGACAGACCGAGAAGGCAGCGTCGATCGGCCAATCCGGCGACGCATCGATGGTGTTGACGATCGCGAAGCCCGCCGCGAAGCCCGAACTCGTGGAGCCGGCTCGGATTGCCTGCCTCACGCGGGCAACGAAAGAGCCGCCCCAAGGGCAAGACGCATGCCTGGACTCGCCACGTGTCGGGGTCGACCGGATACTCAGGCGATGGCGACGCGGAGCCGAGCATGTCCGGCACGTAGAACGGCCGCCCTGAGATCATGTCGTAGATGAAGAACCAGATCGCGACCGCGGCGGCACCGATCAGGCCGGTGATCGCGCCGGGCTTCAGTGTCGTGCGTGATCTGGACATGCGACCTATGATACGCGAGAATGCCGACGCGAATCCCGGCGTATCGGGTGATGAGCCCGCAGACGACCATGGCACCTGCAAGAGCGGCACCTGAACGTATGAAGAGAGCAGGAGAAAATCGGATCATGAACCGCGCGCTCGCGAAACTGCTGATCGGTACAGGCCTGCTGCTCGCACACGACGTGACCGCGCAGCAACCCGCCAAGGTTTTCATCTCGGTGGACATGGAAGGCATCGGCGGGATCGGCACGGCGGAGATGGTCAGCTCGAGCGGCAAGGATTACGCGACGGGGCGCGAGCTGATGACGGAGGAGGTCAATGCCGTGGTCGCGGCCGCGTTCGAAGCCGGTGCGACCGAAGTGCTGGTCAACGACTCGCACGGCGACATGCAGAACTTGCTGCACACGGAGCTGGATCCACGCGTCACTTACGTTCAGGGAGCCATCAAGCCGTTCGGCATGGTCGAGGGGCTCGATTCGACGTTCGACGCGGCCATATTCCTGGGCTACCACTCGCGCGCCGGCACGCCGCGGGGGTTCCTCGCCCACACCGGTTCGGGAATCGTCAAGGGATTGTGGCTGAACGACGTCGAGTCGGGCGAAGGTGAGCTGAACGCGGCGTACGCGGGGTCGCTCGGTGTACCGGTGATCCTCGCCGCAGGCGATTCGGCGTTCGCCGCGCAGTTCGCCGAGCACGTCGAAACGACCACGGTCGTGACGAAGACGGCCGTGACGCCGCAATCGGCGCGGCTGCGCCATCCGGAGCGCGTTCGCGACGACCTCGCCACTGCCGTGCGCCGCGGCCTCGCCAGCCCGTCAAGTGCGCGGCCTTGGCACCTGGAGCCGCCCGTACAGGTGCGCCTGCGGTTCGCCGACCCCACGCGGCCGCAAATTCTGGAAGCGATCCCGGGCGTGCGCCAACTCGACGGCTACACGGTGGAATTCACCGCGGCCGACATGACCGAGGCTTACCGGCTGATCCGGCTGATGTACCGCTTCGTGAGCATCTGACGGGAGTGGAACCGTTCATCGCGATGGGAAGGAAGACCGAGGCGCTCCGACTGGCCGAATCCTCGCGCGGCCCCTGGACGATCGACGCCGATGTCGACGCCCTCTACGAGGAGGCGCTCCTGCCGTCCGGGGTTCGATCAGAGGCTGAAATCGCCGAGCCCGCTAGGCGGCGCGCGGTTGGCATCGCGAACGTTGGCCGGACCCGGCACGTTCCGGGTCCGCGGTCGGCCGCTCGCGGGTTCGAGCACGGCACTCAGCGCGCCCGCCGCGGTCTCGATGTCGTCGTCATCGATGTCGAGGTGAGTCACGGCGCGGACGCGGCGACGGGTGAACTCGACCATGCGCACACCGTGCGCGTCGAGCGCGCGAACGAGGCCTTCCGCATCGAGGTCGGCGCGCTCGATGTCGAACATTACGATATTGGTCTCGGGCGCGACGACGCGGAGGCCGGGTATGTCCGCGGCGAGGCGGGCCAATGCGCGAGCGCGTTCGTGGTCGTCGACCAGCCGCGCGCGGTGGTGGTC
>JBOHRM010001074.1:0-3189 GCA_050732715.1 Longimicrobiales bacterium | reverse complement strand
GATACGCGTCGTGATCGTAGAGGATGAGCCGCTCGCGCGCGAGCGCATCCGTACGCTGCTCGAGCGGGAGCCCGATGTCGACTTGTTGTCCGAGGCGACGGACGGCCCGAGCGCCGTCGAGGTGATTCGCGCGAGGAAGCCCGACCTCGTGTTCCTCGACGTCAACATCCCGGGCCTGAACGGGTTCGGCGTGATCGAGAAGATCGGCGTCGAATGCATGCCCGCGGTGGTCTTCGTCACGGCGTACGATCAGTTCGCGGTCAAGGCGTTCGAGACGCACGCCCTCGATTACATTCTGAAGCCGTTCGATGAGGAGCGGTTCGCGGCGGCGCTGGACCGGGCGCGCGGCGCGTTGAGCCGGCGCGTCGATGGTGCGCTCGGCGAGCGGCTTCGCGACCTGCTGGGGGAGGCTCGGCGGCCGATCTACGCCGAACGGCTCGCGGTCAAGTCCGGCGGCCGTATCGTGTTCGTGAACATCCGCGATATTGATTGGATCGGCGCGGAAGGCAACTACGCGCGGCTTCACGCCGGTCCGCGGTCCCATCTCCTGCGGGAGACGATGGCGAGCCTCGAGTCGAAGCTCGACCCCGACCTGTTCCTGCGCATCCATCGCACGACGATCGTGAACACGGACGCGATCGCCGAGCTCGAGCCGCTGTTCCAGGGCGACTACGTCGTGATCCTGCGCGACGGTACGCGGCTGCAATCGAGTCGCGGCTACCGCCCGAACGTACAAGGCCTCATGTACAAGGCCGGCTGACTAGAAACGGGTTGCGAGTTGGCGTGTTGCGGGTTGCGGGTTCCCCGCCGCCGCCCCGTTTCAGGGATCGCTGGTGCGCAAACAGCGCCATGGCAACTGATTAGAAATTACGATTCGAAATGGCACGGCGCGTGGCAGGAATTCTCTCGCAAAGACGCCAAGGACGCGAAGGCGTCGCCAAGGTGTCTTAGCGGATTCTTGGCGAGCTTGGCGTCTTGGCGCGAGCATTCCTTACCGGTCCATACGTTTCATTCATCGATGGCGCCGCGGCCGCGGCGCTCACCGCACGACGCTCTCCCGCCGTCGCGCCTCGATCGCGCGCTGGTGCGCAGCCGCGTTCTCCCGCCACGGCTGACGCCGGAAATAGCTGTCCGTCAGCTCCTTGACCTTGCCATTAAGCAACAGCAGCGCGATCAGGTTCGGGAAGATGACGACGCCGAGGAACACGTCGCCCAGCGCCCAGATCGATGCGAGCGGCACGACGGCGCCGACGAAATGCATCACCACGTAAACGATGCGGTACGGTATCACCGCGCGCGCGCCGAACAGGTAGTTCGCGCAGCGGTCACCGTAATAGCTCCACGAGATCGCGGTCGAGATCGCGAACAGCAGCACGCCGAGGAACACGATGTAGCGGCCGAACGTGCCGGGCAGTCCTCTCTCGAAGCCGAGCTGGGTCAGCGGCGCGCCGGTCTCGACGGCATCGCCGTACAACGTCCGGTAGTCGGTCCCCTGCGTGTCGACCGCGCGGAATTCGGCCGGGAAGATCGTGCCCGAGAACGGCTGGGTCTGGGCCGGGTCGGTGAAGAATTGGTCGACGGCCACCTCGTGCCACGCGAACTGCGAGGCGCCCGGCTCGGTCGCGGGCACGCCGTCGTCGACCAATATCTCCGCGGGCAGCGGCGCACCTTGATCCATCCGCCCATCGGGCAGCGTCGCGACATAGCTGATATCGCCACTGTTCAGCGCGAGCGCGGTCGGGTGCTTGTCATCCCATACGTTCGTCATGATGATGACCAGACCGGTCATCGAGCAGATGACGATCGTGTCGATGAACGGCTCGAGCAGGGCGACGACGCCCTCGGAGACCGGTTCGTCCGTCCGCGCCGCCGCGTGTGCGATCGGCGCCGAGCCCTGGCCCGCTTCGTTCGAGAACAGGCCGCGCCGCACGCCCCACATCAGGGTGACGAGGATCGCACCGATGCCGGTCCCCGCGACGCCCGCCGTGGGATTGAACGCCTCGCGAAAGATCAGCGCGAACGTGGCGGGCACATCGGCGACGTTGACCAGGATCACGATCAGCGCGCCGGCCACGTAGATCGCGGCCATGAGCGGCGCCAGCACCGCCGTGACCCGCCCGATGCGCCGGATGCCGCCGATGATCACGAGCCCGACGACCAATGCGCTGATCAAGCCGGTCACGATCACGGGCACGCCGAACGTGGTGCGTACCGTGTCCGCCAACGTGTTCGCCTGGATGGCGTTGCCGGTGAAGAACGCGGTGATGGCGAGCAACACTGCGAACAGCACCGCGAGCGGCTTCCACGCCGGGCCCAGACCGCGCTCGATGTAATACATCGGCCCGCCGGCGACCGTACCCTTCGTGGCATCCGCGTGTGTGTCGACCGTACGATAGTGCTGCGCGAGCGTGACCTCCGTGAACTTCGTCGCCATGCCGAGGAACGCCGTGACCCACATCCAGAACAGCGCGCCGGGTCCGCCCCAGTGCAGGGCGATCGCGACGCCAGCGATGTTGCCGATGCCCACGGTCGCGGAGAGCGCCGTTGACAGCGCCTGGAAATGCGAGACATCGCCCGGCTCGCTGGGATCGTCATACTTGCCGGAGGTGACCGCGAAGCCGTGGCCGAGACGGCGGAGCTGGACGAACCCGAGCCGTAGGGTCAGGAAGATCCCGGTACCCAGCAGCATGATAACCGCGATGGGTATCTCCTCCTGGCCGACGTGGGGCCCGCCCCAGACGAAGTCGTCCAGCCAGCCGACTACGCGATCAATGACGTCCATTCGTCACCCCTTCTGAACTGTACTTCCGGCGAAACGCCGCCCCGCGGCGAAGGAACCCGACATGCAAGAGTAGATGAAGGGCCGCAACATGTGCCCGGCAGGCAGGTTACGCAAGGATCCCGCCTGCGTTTTCCGTACGTTTGCCCGTCACGGCGCCGTCATGTGATCTTGCTCCGGCCGTGTTCGAAGCCGATACTCGGAGCGGACGGAGCGGTGTCTTCCGTCGTGCTTACCATTCGATACCTGGAGTGGATCCCGGAGGGACCATGCGGGGGCGCCGGCGAGAACGGTTCATCATGCTGTTGTGGCCGGCGTGCGCGGCGATCATCGTCGGCGGGTGCGGCGTGCCGGGCTGGGTCCCGTGGGCGCGCGCGGAAACGGAGTCGGCCGCGCTCGACCCCGCGGCC
>JBOHRM010001073.1:0-2754 GCA_050732715.1 Longimicrobiales bacterium | reverse complement strand
GGCCGGGCGCGACCCGTTCGCCGCGCCGCGGCGAGACGACGTGTCGATGGACGCGGAGTCCGCGCGGATCGCCGAACGGGCCGTCCGCGCGGCGGCCGAGGCACTCGACGGGCTCGATGTGGATGTGCTCGTGTCAGCGAACGTGTTTCTCGACGTACTGCCGCGCGGCGTCAACAAGGGCACGACGCTGCGCCGCGTGCTGCGCTGGCTCGACCGCGCCGAGGATGATTGCGTCGTCGCCGGTGACTCACTGAACGATCTCGCACTGTTCGAGACCGGCCTCCGCGGGATCGTGGTGGGCAACGGCGAGCCAGCGCTGCGGCGACGGGTCACGCACCTCGAGCAGGTCTATACCGCACGCGCGGACGGCGCGGGCGGCGTGCTCGAAGGCCTGCGGCACCACGGTTACTTCCGCGGCGCGACGACGCCGACAGCGCCAGCCGGCGAAGACAGCGCGTAGCGAGTGGTCCGTGGCCGAAGTGAGTCGCTCGAATGCCAAGGAATCTCGGCCACGGATCACTAGCCGGACGGAGGAGATGAGGATGGCGAGCGACTTCATCGTATTGTCACACCGCGAGCCGTATCGTGAAGTCGAAACGCCGGACGGCGGTGTAGAATTGCGGCGCAAGACGAACGGCGTGTTCACGACGCTCGATTCGGTCATGCGCCAGAAGCGCGGCACATGGATTGCCTGGCGCGAACGGGAGGAGGGCGAGTCGTTCGACGAGCGCGTGCGCGTGCCGGCACCCGACGCCGAAGACGCGTACACCGTCCGGCGCATCCCTCTCTCGCCCGACGAGGCACGCGCGTTCTACTACGACTTCACGTCGACCGCGATCTGGCCGGTGCTCTTCTCATTGCTCGACAGAGCACGGTTCACGGCCGAGGCGTGGGAGACCTACCAGCGCGTCAACATCGCGTTCGCCGAGGCCGCGTGCGAGGAGGCCGCACCCGACGCGATCGTCTGGGTCAACGACTTCCACTTGATGCTCACACCGAAGCTGATCAAACAACAGCGCCCCGACCTCCGCCTCGCGTTGTTCTTGCACACCACCTTCCCACCCCCCGATGTGTTCGGCGTGCTGCCCTGGCGCGAACAGCTGCTCGAGGGCTTGCTCCACCTCGACCTGATCGGATTCCACATTCCGTCATACGCACAGAACTTCGCGGACACCGCGACCCGATTCATGGACGCCGAGATCACCGCGTTCAAGAAGACCGATCTCATACCGCACGGGCCCGCCGTCGCCGTGCCGCGCTACCCCGTGTCGGTCAGCTATGACGACCGTGAGGTCACGATCGGAGTCTTCCCCGTGGGCGTCGACATCGACTACTTCACCACTGAAGCGCAGAACGAAAAGACGCGCCGGTCCGCGCGCGAGGTACGCGAGCGCGCCGGCGCCGACACCGTGATCATCGCCGCCGAACGACTCGACTACGTCAAGGGCGTGCTCGAGCGGCTCGAGTGCTTCGAACGATACCTCGACCGCCACCCCGAATGCCACGGCAACGTCTCGTTCATCCAGATCGCCGTGCCGACACGCACCGGCATGGAAGAGTTCCAGGCGATGCGCCGCCAGGTCGAGGAGGCGGTCGGCCGCATAAGCGGACGGTTCGGCAGCCTCGATTGGCAACCCGTCATCCACCTGTACGGCTCGCTCGAGCGTCCCGAGCTCGTCTCCTTCTACCTCGCCGCCGACATCGCTTGGGTCACACCACTGCGTGACGGACTCAACCTCGTCGCAAAGGAATACGTCGCCACGCGGATCGGCGGCACGGGCGCCGTCATCCTCTCCGAGTTCGCCGGCGCGGCCGCGGAGCTGCAAGGCGCGATCCTCACCAACCCCTACTCGCCCGATGACATGGATCGCGCGCTCGAAGAGGCGATGACCCTCGATGACGGCGATCGCACCAGCCGCATGCTCCGCCTCCGCGACCGCGTCCTGACCTGGGACGTGCACCGCTGGTCACACGCGTTCCTCACCGCCGCCGAACGCGCCGGCGCCGCCGCGCAGCAACGCGCCTGAACTGGCGCATTCGCGATCTCTTTTTGGGGCGCAGAGCCGCGGAGGGCGCAGAGCCGCAGAGGTCCAGGCGGTCTCCGGGGGCCGCGTTTGGGTATCTATGGGAACGTTCGCTTGACAATCATTCGGGCGTCCGTATACTGCTTGCATACAATGAGTCCTTGACCTGACCCCAGCGAACCTTCTGTGAGGAACGGGACATGTTCGAGGCACAGCGTCGGGTGGTTCGGAGAGTTTGGCTGGCGACTGCCGTGCTGCTGGCGGTGGGTCTCGGGGCGGCGAGTGCCGAGGCGCAGCAGCGGGGCGGCCGAGGCGGTCCACGGCAGCCGCGCACACTCCCGTATGCACACGAGGACGTGGAAGGGTTCACGTCGATCTTCGATGGCGGCACGCTGACCGGCTGGGACGGCGACCCGACGTTTTGGCGTGTCGAGGGTGATGTGATCGTTGGTGAGAGCACGGCGGACCGGCCGCTCGAGGAGAATACGTTCCTGATTTGGCGCGGCGGAGCGCGCGACGGTGTCGTGCGCGATTTCGAGCTGAAGGTCGAGTTCCGTCTCGTGGGCGGCGAGGAGAACAGCGGCGTTCAGGTACGCAGCTCCGTCCGGCCGGATGCTGAGCATCAGTGGCGCCTGACGGGTTATCAGGTCGACATGGATTACTCGAACAACTTCACCGGCATGGTCTACGGCGAAGGGGCCGGCGGGTTCCTGGCGCCGCGCGGTGAGAT
>JBOHRM010001072.1:0-6876 GCA_050732715.1 Longimicrobiales bacterium | reverse complement strand
GCCGACGGGTGTGGTCAGCGGCCCCTTGAGCGCGACACGGTTGCGCCGGATCGACTCGATCGTCTCTTCGGGAAGCGGGGTGTGGAGCGCGTCGACGGCGGCGAGACCGGCGAGCTGCCGGTCCCAGTCGACCTGCGCGCCCGCGGCGTCGAGGATCGAGACGACGGCGTCCGTGACATCCGGACCGATGCCGTCTCCGGGAATGAGTGTGACGACCGACTTCATTGTCGCCTAAGCGGAAATGCGGGACACGATCGCCTCTCCCGCGCTGCGGGGGAGAGGGTCAGGGTGAGGGGGTGCCCGGGCGCGTGTCTCGCCTGCATCGCCGCCTTATGCGCCGCCCCGCGTCTCGCCACTCGGGACGTAGCGCGGGTTGTACTCGTGCTCGGTGTGGTCCTCGCCGAAATGGACGAGCGCCTCGATACGCGACGGGCGTTCCGTCCCCTCGCGCACCGCCCGGCCCAATAAATTCGTCGCGCGCCGCCATTGCGGTTCCGCGAACGTCGTGCGGAGGAGCGTTGCCCGCGCGATCTCATCGCCGGACGCCGTCAATGTGATCGCACGAACGGCCGCCACGCCATCCCACGTCTCGAACACCGCCTCGGTCGCGGGCGTGAGCAGGTAGATGTAGGGTCCGACGCGCGCCCACAAGGCACCGCCTTGCCGGAGCTGCGCCCGCGGCTGCACGGCGCGCAGCTCGACGACGTTGCCGCTGAACTGCACCTCCACGCCGAGCCCGTGGTCGGCGTAAACCGAGTCGACGGCCTCGACGGGCGGGAGCGTGAAGTTGGGCGAGTCCGGGCGGATCCGATCACACCCGATGAACGCGAGCACCGCGAGCACCGCGAGCACGACGGAAGTGCGCACGGGGCGTTCCTATCCGTTTGCCATGCCACTAAACGGCACAGCGCTAGATGATGCAGGTGGGCTGGTAAGGAATGCGCGCGCCAAGGCGCGAAGCTCGCCAAGAATCCGCCAAGACCTTGGCGGCCTCTTCGCGCACTTTGCGCCTTTGCGCGAGATATCCTGCCACGCGCCGTGGCCTCCGCCATCCAGTTGCATTCAACGATGCCGCCAGACGGGCTCTCGATCCTCGCGGGAAGCGCTTGTTCCTTCCGCGGCGTCCTCGAGGTTGATCAGCTCCTTCAAGTACAGAGCCTGAATGTTCGCGAGCGCGTCGGTAAACGTGGTGTAGTACGCCTCGACCTGCGCGCGCTTCGCGAGCTGGAGCACGGGGCCGCTCTTGTCCGTGATTTCGGCGACCAGCTCGCTGAGCCCGGCCTCGAACTGTGGGGGCGGGAGGAGGCGGTTGATGACGCCGTCGTGCGCGAGCCGTTCGGCCGCGATTGGGTTGCCCGTCAGGATCCATTCCATCGCTTTGCGGCGCGGCGCGATGCGCGGGAGGATCGCGCTCGCGACCGGCGCCAGCCGGCCCGTCTTGATCTGCGGCAGTGCGAACTCGGCGTCCTCCGTTGCGACGATCAGATTGCAGCCGAGCGCGAGCTCGAAGCCGGCGCCGTGCGCGCGGCCCTCGACGGCCGCGATCGAGATCAGGTTCATGATCCGGATCGTCTCGAAGATGCGCATGTACACTTGCATCAGGCGCTGGACGCGTCCAGAAACGTGCTCCTCCAGATCGAGGCCCGCTGAGAAATCGCCGTTCGCGCCACGCACCACCACGACCAGCACGTCCGCGTGCGAGCGCAGCGACAGCAGTGCGTCGTTGATCTCCTCCATCATCGGGATGTGGAGCCGGTTCGCCGGCGGCCGGTTCAGCCTCAGATTGGCGACCCGATCGCTCACGTCCAGCTCGACGAACTGGTATTCGCTCATAACATGTGTCCGCCGTCCACGGGTAGCACCGCGCCGGTGATGTGTCTCGCCTTCTCGCTGCACAGGAACACCACGACGTTCGCGACGTCCTGCGGATCGCCGAGCCGGCCGAGCACGCTGTGCGAGCGTGCGCGATCGAGAATCTCGGGCGACACGCCGGCCGTCAACCGGGTGGTCCGAATGTAGCCCGGCGCGACGGCGTTGACGTTGATGTTCGAGGGTCCGAGCTCGACCGCCGCGGACCGCGTCAGCCCGATCACGCCGGCCTTCGACGCCGCGTAGTTCGCCAGCCCGAACTCGCTGCGTAGGCCGTGCACCGACGCGATGTTCACGATCTTGCCGCTCTGTTGCGCGCGTAAGCTCGGTGCGACCGCGCGGATCATGTTGAACGCGCCCGATAGGTTCGTGTCGATGACCTCGTGCCACTCGTGGTCTTCCATCCGCCAAAGCGCGCGGTCGCGCGCGATGCCGGCGTTGTTGACCAGCACATTAATGCCGCCGAACCTGTCGATCGCTTCCGCGACGAAGGCGCCGACCGCGGCCGCGTCGCGCACGTCGGTGTCGCGGCAGAGCACGGAGACCTCGAGCTGCCGCAGCTCGGCGATCGTGCGCTCCGCCTCGATACGCGTGCGCCCGTCTCCCGTGTCCCTGTAATTGAACGCGATGTGGGCGCCCTGGCGCGCGAGCTCGAGCACGATCGCGCGGCCAATGCCCGTAGCGCCGCCGGTCACGATCGCGCCCGCGCCGCGCAGGTCCGCGTGCGGCGTTGACGGCTGGGGCTGCGTGTCCTCGACGACCTCGGCGAGCAGCTGCTCGACCGCGTCCTCCGCGCCGGGCTTCGGCTTCGGGGCGGCGCGTGCCGTCACGGGCTCTGTGCCGTTTGTGACTCGAGCCCGCGCTCCTCGGCGTGGTGCTTGATGATACGGCCTTCGACGAGGTAGACGACTTCCTCGGAGATGTTCGTGGCGAGGTCCGCGATACGCTCGAGGTTACCCGAGATGAGCAGCAAGTCCATGCCCGCGGTGATCTTGCGCGGGTCTTCCATCATGTGGGTGAGCAGGATACGAAAGTTGTTCTCGTGCAGCTCGTCGACCCGATCATCACGCTTCAGTACCTTGCGCGCGAGGCCGCTGTCGCCGCGCACGAACGCGTCCAGCGAGTCGGCGAGCATGTCGATCGCGACGCGAACCATCTCCTCGATCTCGGGGATGACCGGGAACGGCGCCGCCTCGATCAGCCAGCCCACGCCCTCCGCGATGTTGACGCCGTGGTCGCCAACGCGCTCGAGATCGCTCGAGATCTTCATCGCCATCGCGATGAGGCGAAGGTCGCCCGCCATCGGCTGGTGCAGCGCGAGCAAATTGATCGCCTGGTCCTCGAGCTCGATCTCGATCGCGTCGAGCTCGGCGTCGCCCTTGATCACATCCGCCGCCTTCTGCGGGTCACGCGTGAGCAGGGCGTCGACCGCACTGCGCACCGCGTCCTCCGCGAGGCCCGCCATCCCGACCAGCGTCGACTTGAGCTTCTCGAGGTCCTCCTGGAAATGGCGCTGCGGCATCATCCGAACCGTCCAGTAATATAGGCCTCAGTCCGCTCCGTGCGCGGCGTGGTGAAAAGGCCCTGCGTGGGACCATACTCGATCAGCTCACCCATGTAAAGGAAGGCCGTATAGTCGGACACGCGCGCGGCCTGCTGCATGTTATGGGTGACGATGACGACCGTATAGTGCTGCTTGAGGTCGTAAATCAGGTCCTCGATCTTCTGTGTCGCGGCCGGATCGAGCGCCGATGCCGGCTCGTCCATCAGCAGCACCTCGGGTTCCACCGCGAGAGCGCGCGCAATGCAGAGCCGCTGCTGCTGGCCGCCCGACAGCGCGAGCGCGCTCGAGTCGAGCCGGTCCTTGACCTCCTCCCACAACGCGGCCTGGCGCAGCGACCGCTCGACCAACGCGTCCAGTTTGCCGCGGTGGCCGTTGATGCGCGGCCCGAACGCGACATTGTCATAGATCGACTTCGGGAACGGATTCGGCTTCTGGAACACCATGCCGATGCGGCGGCGCACGTCGACCGCGTCGACACCCGGCCCGTACAGGTTCGCACCCTGAAACAGCGCTTCGCCCTCGATCCGCGCGCCCGGAATCAAGTCGTTCATGCGGTTGAAGCAGCGCAACAGCGTGCTCTTGCCACAGCCCGACGGGCCGATGAACGCGACGACTCTGCGCTCGGGGACCTTGATCGACACGTCCTTGATCGCCGGCGTACTATCGTAGATGACGGAGAGCCGCCTGGCCTCGAGCTCAGTCTGACCCTGTGGCTCCTGGATGGCGGCATCACTCATCGGTAGGCCCTCTCGAGAAAATGCGGAATGATGAATGCGAAATGCGAAATATTCAATCGATTCATCATTCATCATTCATCATTCATCATTTATCGTCTGGTGCGAGCAAAGTCAGGCATATCGTGGTCCCCTTGCCCAGCTCGCTTTCGGCGGCGACGCCACCGCCCATCCGTTCCATCATGTGCTTGACGATCGACAGACCCAGACCGGTCCCGCCCTCGGCGCGCGAGCGGGCGGGGTCGACCCGATAGAACCGCTCGAAGATTCGCGGGAGCGCGTCGCTCGGAATGCCGGAACCGGTGTCCTGCACCTCGATCACGACGCAGCCAGCGTCGCGCGTCGCGCCGTTCGTCGGCGCGCCGGCGCCGGCGATCCGGACCGTGATCCGCCCGCCGCCGGGCGTGTAGCGCAGCGCATTGTCATAGAGGTTCGTCAACACCTGGCGCAGCCCGCCGGGATCGGCCAGCACGCTCGCGTCGCGCCCCGATGCGGAGAACTCGACGTGCTTGCGTGCCGCGCGCTCGCTGTACGTAGACCATACCTCCTCGGCGAAGCGGAGCGGGTCGAGGACCTGCATCTCGGGCCGCCAGCCGCCCGACTCGAGCCGAGAAAGGTCGAGCAGGTCATCGACGATGCCCTGGAGCCGCGCCGTGTTCTTGTGGATCACGTCGAGGAACTGGCGTTGCATCTCGACCGGCAGGTCATCCGTCGCCAGCGTCTCGACGTAGCCGCGTATCGACGTGAGCGTCGACTTCAACTCGTGGCTGAAGTTGGCCACGAAGTCCCGGCGCACCCCCTCGAGGCGGCGCACCTCGGTCAGGTCGATGAGGGCAACGATCGTGCTCGGCCGCTCGCCCGCCGGAGCGGTCGGCGCGGGCGCGAGCGATCGCGCGCCGACGAGCAGCCTGCGGTCATCGAGCGAGACCTCGGTCGCGCCCGTGGTCTTTCCGGTGACGGCGCGCTCGAGGATCGCCCGCAGCTCGGCCTGGCGGATCAGCGATCCCAACGGCTGCCCCACGGCGTCGTCCGGAATGCCGAGCAGCCGGCGCGCGGCGGGGTTCGCGTGGATCACGCGGCCGTCCGCGCCGACCTGGAGGATCCCTTCGGAGACGATACTGACCAGCGCCGTCAGCTCGTTGCGTTCATGCGTCAGGCTGGCGATGCGGTCGGACGCCTCACCCGCCGCGCGGCCGAGCGCGGATGCGAGCTTGTGGTACTCGCGGATCGGCGTGTAGACCGGCCCGCGCATCGGCTCGCCGCGCGCCCACGCGAGCGACGCGGCGCGTAGCCGAGCGAGCGGCTGCACCAGGACGGAGCCGAGCACGAACGTGATCGTGGCCGCGAGCAGCAAGGCGATGACGGTGGCCAACAGGAAGGTCCCACCGAAATCGCGCAGGGTGACTGCCTGCATGCCCGGCTCGACGCCTCGCTCGAGCACAGAGCCCAGCGCGCGAGTTGACGCGTAGTAGACGACGCCGAGCGCCATGGCCGTCAGCGCCGTCACTACGAGCACGAGCGACGTACGAAGCCGCCAACGCCCCGCGATCACGTTGTTCGCCTCTCCGCCCTCCCGCGAGCGCTCATTCCGCGCCCTCCCGCGCGCGGAACCGATAGCCGAACCCGCGCACAGTCTCGATCAACGCGCCCCAGTCGCCGAGTTTTGCGCGCAGCCGCTGCACGTGCATGTCGACCGTTCGCGTCTCGATGTGCGCGTGGATATCCCAGGCGGTCTCGAGCAGTTGCCGCCGCGTCTGCACGCGGCCTCGCCGCTCGAGCAGCGTCACCAGCAGGCGATACTCGGTGGGCGTGACGTCGACCGGCGCGCCGTTCAGAGAGACCCGCATCGCGTTCAGGTCGAGCACGATCGGACCGCCGTACAGCATCCGGCCCGCGCCCGCGACCGCCGGCGCCTGCGCCCGGCGCAGGACCGCGCTCACGCGAAGCACCAGCTCGCGCGGGCTGAACGGCTTCGTTACGTAGTCATCGGCGCCGAGCTCGAGGCCCTTCACCCGATCTGCCTCGTCGCGCCGCGCCGTCAGCACGATCACCGGCACCTCCGCCAGCTCCGGCCGACGCCGCATCTCGACCAGCACGTCGTAGCCCGAGAACGCGGGCAGCATCAGGTCCAGGATCAGCAGGTCCGGCCGCTCGCTAGCCGCCGCCTCGAGCGCCTCCGTCCCGCCTTCCGCGGTCCTTACCCGGTATCCCTCCTTCGTCAGGTGATAGGCGACGAGCGCCGCAATGTCACGCTCGTCCTCCACAATCAGGATGCGCGCGGGCTGAGCCTTGGCCGGCGCCGTCTTCATCGTCGTCGTCATGGTCCGCTGTCCTACAAGAACACGGTTGGCGATTGACGTGTCGCGCTGGACGCGACGTTCCTGCGAATGTTATATTGCGCGCCCGTCAAGCCGCCGTGATCGAAATGTAACAATTCGGTCCCGTGCATGCGCCCGCAACGCCGGAACCCCTGATGCGGGACGGGGTTACGGGATTGTTACAATTATCGCTCCGGGCCGTTGCAGACAAGCCCGAGCCTTCATGTAGATGTCGGAATCCAGCTCAGGCCCGCTCCTCGTGCGGCTGCGCGAGAGTGACGCGAGAGCGCTGCACTACCTCGTCGCGCGGCGCCGGCGCTCGCTCGATCTCGTGATCGGGCTGGCGACGCAGCTCGGTAGCGCGGTCTTCACCATCGGCGCAGTGCTGGCG
>JBOHRM010001071.1:0-4623 GCA_050732715.1 Longimicrobiales bacterium | reverse complement strand
AGGCGGGCGGGCTGTGAGTGCGCGCGTACTCGTTCGAAGGGGACACGCCGGCCGACGCTCGCAGAGCCGTGCGTACGCGGGGCGACATCGTCATCTCCAACCCCGACATGCTGCACCAGGGGATCCTGCCGCACCACACGAAGTGGGCGCAGTTCTTCGAGAACCTGCGCACCATCGTCGTCGACGAGATGCACACGTACCGGGGCGTGTTCGGTTCGCACGTGGCGAACGTGCTGCGCCGCATGCGTCGCGTGTGTCGCTTCTACGGCGTCGACCCGCAGTTCATCCTGTGCTCGGCGACGATCGGCAACCCCGGCGAGCTGGCGCGGGGCCTGATCGAGGACGATGTCGTCACGATCACGGAGGGTGGGGCGCCGCGCGGGGAGAAACACCTGCTGCTCTGGAACCCGCCGGTCATCAACCCGGATCTCGGGTTGCGCGCATCGGCGAGGTCGCAGAGCACGCGCATCGCGCGGCTCGCGGTCGGCCGGGGCCTCAAGACGATCATCTTCGCACAGACGCGGCTGATGGTCGAGGTGCTGACGAAGTACCTGAAGGACGCGTTCGACGGGGACCCGCGCAAACCACGGCGCGTGGCCGCCTACCGGGGCGGCTACCTGCCGACCGAGCGTCGAGATACGGAGAAACGGCTGCGCGCCGGGGATGTGGCGTGTGTGGTCGCCACATCCGCCCTCGAGCTGGGCGTGGACATCGGCGCGCTCGACGTCTGCGTGCTGAACGGCTACCCGGGCACGATCGCGGGCACGTGGCAGCGGCTCGGGCGCGCCGGACGGCGCAACCGTCCAGCGCTCGGCGTGCTCGTTGCGACCAGCCAGCCGCTCGACCAATACATCGTCCGCAACCCCGCGTTCTTCCTCGACGCCTCGCCCGAGGAGGCGCGCATCGATCCCGACCAGCTCCTGATCCTGCTCGACCACGTGCGTTGCGCGGCCTTCGAGCTGCCGTTCCGCGACGGTGAACACTTCGGCCGCGAGAACCTCGCCGAGCTGCTCGGCTGCCTCGAGGAGGAAGGCACCCTGCACAAAGAGGGGAGCCGGTGGCACTGGATGACCGACAGCTACCCGGCCAACGGGGTGTCGCTCCGCTCGGTGGCGGAGGGCAACTTCGTCGTGGTCGACACGACGGACGGCCGTAAGACGATCATCGCCGAGGTCGACTACTCGTCCGCGCCCCTGACGCTCTACGAGGGCGCGATCTACCTGATCCAGGCGAGCCCGTACCAGGTCGAGCGGCTCGACTGGGTCGGACGCAAGGCGTTCGTCCGTTCGACACGTGCCGACTACTACACGGATGCCATCGACTACACGAAGCTGAAGATCCTCGACGATCTCGAGCGCGACGTGTTGCCGTCGGCGCTGATCGTGCGAGGCGACGTTCACGTCGTCCGCCGCGTCGCCGGTTACAAGAAGATCCGGTATTACACGCACGAAAACGTGGGTTACGGCCGGGTGGACCTGCCGGACAAGGAGCTGCATACCACGGCCGTTTGGTGGCAGGTCTCGCCCGCCGCGCTCGGCGCCGTGCTGCCCAGCCGGCATCAGGCACTTGACGGATTCCTGGGCGCAGCCTACGCGATGCACCACGTCGCCGCGCTCCGTATGATGTGCGAGCCGCACGATCTCGGGCGAGCCGTGGGCGACGGCGCGGCGACATGGTTCGCGACGGTCGGGCCGGACGGCCGCGGCCAGGTCCGCAGCTTCGAGCACGGCGAGCTCGATCCCGACGGGCCGGACCTGGCGGGCGACCGGTTCCAACCTGCCGTATTCCTGTACGACAACTATCCCGGCGGCGTCGGCATCTCGCCCGGCCTGTTCGACCGGCGCCTCGAAGTCGTAGCGGGCGCCCGGCGGCTCGTCGAAGCCTGCGGCTGCTCATGGGGGTGCCCCGCCTGCGTCGGCCCGATTCTCGCCTCGGACGAGACGCGCGGCTACTCGCCCAAGGTCGCGGCGATCCGGGTGCTCGCGCTGTTCGACGCGGATGTCGCTCCGGGATCGGCTTGAGACGCTGCGCCGCCAGCGCGGTCGGGTCGCTGCTGGATCACAGCCCAACGCGGCGGGATCGCTCGTCATCCCGGCCGATTGGCATCGCCGGCCCGAGCTCGCGACTCTGGCCGATCGCCTCCGCCGCATCCAGACCCGCACGCTCCGCACGCCGCCGTCGCCGCCGCGTACGCGGAGCCGCTGCGAGGCTGCACACCTCGCCGATCTCCTCGATGGCGAGATCTGCGCCCCGGGCGTGATCCTGACAGAACGACGCCTGCCGCTCTCCGCTCGGCACGGGGCCGTCACGCTGCGCGATGCGGCTTTGCCGGTGCACCGCTTTCCCGAAAGCGAAGTCGACCCTCGCCTCTCCGCTTTCGTCGACACCGAAACGACCGGTCTGTCCGGAGGCAGCGGAACGGTCGTCTTTCTGCTCGGCGCCGGTCGGTTCGAAGACGACGCGTTCGTCGTGCGACAGTATCTGCTGACCTCGTTCGGCGGCGAGGCGGATCTGCTCGCCGCCGCGGCGGAGTGGATCACGCCGGCGAAGACCATGGTCACCTACAACGGGAAGACCTTCGATCTGCCGCTGCTCGCGGCACGATGCCGGCTAGCCGGCGTCGCCGACCGCTTCAGCCGAATCGCGCAAGTCGACCTGCTGCATCCGGCTCGCCGGGCTTTCGCCCGCCGCTGGGAAGACTGCCGGCTGGCCACCGCCGAGCGCCGGCTGCTGCGCTTCGAGCGCGAGGACGACCTGCCGGGATCCGAGGCGCCGCAGAGCTGGTTCCGCTTCGTCCGACACGGGCTTGCCGCGATGCTGCCGCGGGTGGCCGAGCACAACTACCGGGACGTGGTCTCGTTGGCCGCGTTGCTGCCGGCGCTCGCCGATGTCCACGCAGAGCCGGGCGCCTGGGAGGCGGACATCCTCTCCGTCGCGCGTGCGTACGACCGCGCGGGCGACAAGGCGAGAGCCGTGGTCATGCTGAACGAGCACCGGTCGATGCTGGACGCGGATGGGCTTCTCGAGCTGGCGAGTCTCCACCGCCAGCGCAAGGATTGGAATGCGGCGGCCATCATCTGGTCTGATCTCGCCGCCCGCGGCCATCGCGAGGCGATCGAGCGGCTCGCGAAATATCACGAACACGTCGTCCGGGATTTCGCCGCCGCGCTTGCCTACGCCGATCACCTTCCCCGCCACCCGGATCACGAGCACCGCCGCGCTCGCCTGCGGGCCAAGCTCGCGCGCATCGCGCCAATACTCCCGGCGCGGGTCGACGCGTCCACCGTCGCGCTCTAACAGGCAGCCCGTGCGCGGACGGCACCGATATGCGCGCCGCACTGGCTCGACGGGCAGTCGGATTCACAGGACAGGCTCAGTTTGCTCAGGCAGTCATGCGAACGGCCACATCGGTCACGATGCAGGAGGAAACACCGCGGGAATGACCTCGCGCTTGTTGCGCCGGTAGACCGTGAAATCCTCGCGGTCCACCCTCACAACCGCATGTTTGGGATGTAGTTCGCTCATACGGAGGAGGCACACGTCGGCCAGATCCGGCCGGCGATCGGCATATCTGTCGGCGAGATCGGACAAGCGATGCGCGGCGGCGGCGGCGGCGCACCGTCGGTCCAACTTCCCCGGCGGCTCTTGACACGCTGACACGAAGCGCTTAACGGTAACCACATGGTTACCAATAACGCGCAACTCGACCGAACCTTCGGCGCGCTGGCCGACTGCACCAGGCGCGGGATCCTCGGGCGGCTCGCGCGCGGCGATGCGAGCGTGGGCGAGCTCGCGCGGCCGTTCCGCGTGTCTCGCCCGGCGATTTCGAAGCACCTCAGGGTGCTCGAGCGAGCAGGGTTGGTACGGCGCACACGCGAAGGCCGCGTGAGCCGATGCGAGCTCGACGCGGCCGCCATGCGCGAAGCTGCCGAATGGGTTGACCGGTACCGCGTGTTCTGGGAGGGGCAGCTGGACGCTCTGGCGCGATACGTCGAAGGATCCGTCTCGGGCCGGCGAAAGAAGGGCTAATGACCGTGACGGCGCGTCATTCGCTGCGGCTGTCGAAAACGATCCGTGCGGACCGGGACACCTTGTTTCGTGCATGGACCGATCCCGAGGCGCTCCGGCACTGGTGGCGCATGGAGGAGAAGGGCTGGGCCTTCGCGCTCGCGTCCGTCGACGTCCGTGTGGGCGGCCGGTATCGGCTGGGAATGACGGATCCGGACGGCAGGCTGCACGTGGCCGCGGGCGAGTACCGCGAGGTCGAACGACCCAGGCGCTTGGTCTTCACGTGGGACTGGGAAAATCCGACGGACCGGCTCGGAGAGACGCTTGTTACGGTGGAACTCAAGGCTGCCGGGACGAACGTGACGGAGATGGTGCTGACACATGAGCGGTTCGCCGATCCGGGCCGAATCTCGGGCCACGAGCGGGGTTGGGGCCAGCTGTTGACGCTACTCGATCACTTCATGGGGGAGGAAACCGTATGACGACGCGAGAGACGGTCCAGGGATACTTCGACAGGCTCGCGCAGAAGCAGGGCTGGGAGTCGCTGCTCGCTGACGATGTCGTCTTCACGAGCCTGACCAGCCCGGTGAAGCGTGTCACCGGCAAGGATGCGTG
>JBOHRM010001070.1:0-7066 GCA_050732715.1 Longimicrobiales bacterium | reverse complement strand
GTCGGCCATCGCGTCGTCCGGCACGGCGATCGCGGCGCCGCCGGACGCGCGGACCGCGTCCAGGATCAGGAAGTCGCCGACGGCGGCGGGCACACGCAGCCCGGCCGCGTAGGTGTGGGCGCCCTGCCACGGCTCGGCATGACGCGCGCCGGTCTCCCACGCCCGCACGATCGGCGCGCACCCCGCCGCCTGCACCGAGATCATGCGCGGGCGCGCGTCATCGATCCAGCCGAGGTGCTGCATCTCGGCGAACGCCTTCCACATACCGACCAGTCCAGTCCCGCCCCCGGTGGGATAGATGATAACGTCCGGCAGTCGGCCGCCGAGCTGCTCGTACAGCTCGTAGCCCATCGTCTTCTTGCCTTCGACGCGGTACGGCTCCTTCAACGTGGACAGGTCGAACCATCCGTGTCGGCGCGCGCCCTCCGCGACGCGCGCGGCCGCGTCGCTGATGAGACCATCGACCAGGTCGACGTCCGCGCCGAGCGCGCGCATCTCCTCGAGGATCACGCGCGGCGTATCACGAGGCACGACGATGTGCGCCGGCAAACCCGCTGCGGCCGCGTACGCGGCGAGCGCCGAGCCCGCGTTGCCGGCCGAGGGGATCGCTAGCGCCTGCGCGCCGAGCTCCCACGCGCGCGCCACCGCCATCACGAGCCCTCTCGCCTTGAAACTGCCCGTGGGGTTCTGACCCTCGTCCTTCAGCCAAATCCGGCCGCCGCCCACGCCGAGCTCGCGGGCCAGCCGCGCCGCTTCGATGAGCGGCGTGAACCCCTCACCGAGGCTCGGCCGGTACGCCGGATCGCGCACAGGCAGCACCTCCGCGTAGCGCCACAGCGTCGGCTCGCGACACGCCAGGGATTCCCGCCGGAACCCATCCCGCAACGCGTCGAGATCGTAGCGCGGATAGAACGGCTTCTCGCAGCACGGTGAGAGCCGCCAAAGCCGTTCGCTATCATAGCGCGCGCCGCATACCGTGCACTCGACGTGCGTCGCGCCGCCCACCGCGATTGTCGTTGCCACCATGACCAACAGAATCGCATGTTCCGAGAACAGAATCAAATCGCAGAGGGCGCCGAGAAGACGGAGGGCCGCGGAGCGCTCTCGGTGTACCGAAGCGTCCGACTCTGCGTTCTCCGACTCTCAGTCCACTCTGCGACTGAAGTCCGTTCTGCCGGCAGCGCGATCGTGCCAGCCTTGTGCTTCAGGCGTGCGTGTCGGGCATGTGCTTGCCCGGCCGGCCGTAGAAGTCCGCGCCGATCGGGCGGGCGCGGCGGTATGCGACGAGCAGCTCGGCATCGCTCATCGCTTCGAGGATGCCCGCCGCGATCAGGGTGCGGCGTGGCGGCCGGATCGCGTCGACCGGCCGGAACTCGAGGATCTCTTCCTTGTCGCTGCTCTTCGGTCCGTTCTCGGCACCCGCCGTGAAGACGCGGACCTCCCAGTCGCAGTCATCGGCTTTCAGACGTCGCCAGCGCATCGAGACCCTTTCGAGAACTGCCTCATACCCACGTCCCTCTTCGACATACACCCGCGTCTGGGTATGGTTTGGCCGCACGGCCCGGATCGGGCAATTTCCACGCCCCGGCGGCGCAGACTGCGCCCTGCCGTCGGCCGACGGAGCGCCCCCGCAGCCGCGCCCGGGCCGGCGGCTGCCGGTGTTGATCCCCGGCGCCTCGGCCCGCAGTTTCAGGTCGGACGCGGGACAGGCAACCCCTGCGCCGCGCCGAGCATCAGAATGGTCGGCATGATGAGTCAGAAATGAACGAGATCGAGTGCGTGCGGCGGGCGCGCGACGGCGATGCCGACGCGATCCGCGAACTGTATCGCCGTCATGCGCCGCGCGTGTTCGCCGTCGTGAGGCGGCTCGCGGGTGACGACGCGCTCGCCGAGGACTGGGCGCAGGAGGCGTGGATCCGCGCGCTGCGCGCACTGCCGACGTTTCGAGGCGACGCCCGGTTCTCGACGTGGCTGCATAGGATCGCCGTCAACAGCGCGTTGCACGGCAGACGCTGGCGCAACCGCCGATCTCGCGACGAGGTCTCGTTGCCGCTCACGCTCCCGGCGCACGAGCGCAGTGATGGCGCCGTACTGCGCGTCGCAATCGAGCGCGCGCTCGATACACTGCCCCCTGGGATGCGCCAGGTCCTCGTGCTCCATGACGTCGAAGGCTATACGCACGAGGAGATCGGAGCCACTCTCGGTATCTCGCCCGGCACATCCAAGAGTCAGCTGTTCAAGGCACGAGCGCGGATGCGCGGCGTCTTGCGGCCGGGTCGGCCGGTACCGAATGGAGAGGAAGTATGCCACATCTGAGTCTCGAAGAGATCGCACGGCTCGTCGAGGAGCTGCCCGAGCCGCACGAGGCCGCGCACCTCGACACATGCGATGATTGCCGCGACGAGCTGGACGCAATGCGCGCCGACTCGGCCGCGCTCGCTTCATTGCCGCCTATCGCTCCGCCCGCCGGCGAATGGCCGGCGATCGAGGCCTGGCTCGCGGAGGAAGGGCTGATCCACCCGGCCAGCCGCACGGCGCCGGGCGCGTTCTCCTGGCGCACGGGCTTGCTACGCGCCGCGGCGATCGCCGCCGTATTCCTCGCCGGCACGCTCTCCGGCGCGGCTTGGTTCGGGTCCGACCGCGGCGGCTCGGTCCAGACCCAGGCGGCCGCCGGTATGCCAAACGACGGCGCGCTGATCGCCGCACGTGAGCCTCGCAGTGCCGAGGAAGCGGCACAGCTCGCTCGCGAGATCGAGGCGCTCTATTTCAACACGCTCGTCAGCGTCAGCGAGGCGAGGCCTTTGCACGAGACCCGTGATGACCCCGTCGCCCGGCTCGCCGCCCTCGAGGGCATCATGACACTGACCGGTGCAGCGCTCGATCAGGCCCCGGCTGACCCGGTCCTGAACGGCTACCACATCGCCGCGATGGCGCAGCGGGAGGCGACGCTCAAGCAGATCGCGAGCCGGACCGACGAGAGCTGGTTCTGACGTTGAAGGAAACGACCATGATGAGAGATGCGCGCACCCTGCTGATCGCCGCGTGGACGTGCGCCGCCGCGATCCCCGCGGCAGCGCAGCAGGGCGGTTTCGAGTTGGCGAAGCGCGGCTGGCTCGGTTTCTCCTATGACGCCGTTTCCTCGCTGGACAGTCGGGCCGGCCTGGTGATTCGCGAGGTCGTCGATGACTCGCCAGCCCAGCGCGCCGGCATCCAGCCGGGCGACACGTTGCTCGAGGTCAACGGCATCACCGCCACCCAGATGCTCGTCGCGTCGCTCGGCTCGTCGCTCGCGCCCGGGGACACCGTCCGCCTGAACCTGCGGCGCGGCGGCCGCACCCGCGCGCTCACGCTCGAAGCCGCGGAGCGAGCGGCGGCGTACTTTTGGATGGACGCGGGACCCATCGCTTTTTCACCCGATACGCTGCGCCGGAGGATGCGCATAATGATCGACTCGCTGCGCGTGCACTTCGACACGTTCCGGTTGCCGAATCAGTACATTCAATGGCACGGCGATGGCGAACGTTCGGCGCGATATTTTATGCCGCCGCCGTTCGAGATGGATAGTGCGTGGCTCAGACAGCTCACGATCGACTTCGACAGCCTCGCCGCCCGTTTCACACCATTCGAGTACGAGGCCTACGCGTGGCCCGGCGTCGCGACGCTCGGCATGCGTGCGGTGGCCGGCGCCGAGCTGACCGACCTGACGCCGAGACTCGCACGCGCCTTCAACGCCCGCGGCGGCGTGCTCGTCCTGCGGGTGCCCGACCGTTCGCCCGCGCGCCGTGCCGGCCTCGCCGAAGCGGATGTGATCGTCCGTGCCAACGATGCCGGTGTCGGCTCCGTGGCCGAGCTGCGCAGGATCATCGCACGCGCGCACGACGCATCCCAGCCTGCCCGCCTCGAGGTCCTGCGCAATGGCAGGCGAGTCATCCTGGTCCTGAATCGGCGGTAGAAACGCGGGAACCGTCTGGCAGCCCAGTCACGACGTTCCGACCAGCCTTGCCGCCGCGCGCCGGCCGCTGATCACGGCACCTTCGACCGTCGGCGCGACCAGGTAGTCCCCCGCGAGCGCGACGTTCGCGGGAAGCCACCGTTCCTCTCGCCGGACCAGGTGCCGGAGGTAGCCCGGGTAGAACAAAGTGTAACCGGCGGGCAGCCGATAGACACGCGCGTGCGTCACATGGTCGCCGAGCCGCGGGAACACCTCGGACAGCGCGCCGAGCATCTGGTCGACCAGCGCTCCCGACGTGCTCGCCGCCGCCTCTGTCGCGATCATCGGCGCGGGGTACGCGACCACGAGCCCTCCGCCTTCCGGTACCAGCCCGGCCAACTTCCGATGCTCGAAGCACGCCGCGACAACGGTCCGGCCCACGCTCGTGCCGCGAGGAAACGAGAGCCCGAAGCAATCCGCATCGATCGGTCGATCCAGTGCGAACGCCACCGTCATCGCCGGCGTCGTCTCGACGCCCGCCAGCCACGTGCCGAGCTCGGTATCGGCCGCGAGCAGCGCCGCCGCATCGGGCGCGGGTACCGCCACCACCACGCCGTCGTATTCCGCATCACCCGAATTCGCGATGACGGTCGCGGTTCGAGTCGCGCCAGCATCGGCCGAAACGGCTCGCACCGCGTCGTTCGCGCGCCACTCGGCCCCGCGGCCGAGCAGCGCCGTGAGCATCGCCTGCGCGAGCGCGCCGATGCCGCCCTCGACCGCGTACACATGAACATCGGTGCCGACCTTCGCGAGCGCGTGGTAGAGCGCTGCGCTGACCCGCTCGGGTGGGCCGCCGTAGAACGCGGCGAGCAGCGGGTACGCGAGCAGCTCGATGAACGTATCACCGAGCACAGACCGGCCCCACTCGGTGACCGATGCATCATCGAGTAGAGCGCCGCCGGTGCCGGCGGGATCGTTCGCATCCAGCCGCCGTGCGTGCGACGCCAGGAACGGCAGGTACCGCGTCGCGAGCTTCAGCTTCAGCGATGCGGGCAGCGCCGTGGATGCGACCAGGCTCGCGAGCGAGCCATACGTCACGCCGTGCGGCCTACCGTCCCGCCACAGCGCGTCGCGACCCGCAGATCGGACCAGCAGCCGCCGCGCGCCAACTTCGTCCGCCAGCCGGAACAGCTCGCCGTACGTAGAGCCGAACAGCTGCACGGCAACGTCGACCGCACAATCGTCCAGCTCGTCCGTCCGCATCCGACCGCCCGGCTCGGACCGCGCATCGTAGAGCACGACCTCGCAGCCTGCGCGCACCAGCTGCCACGCCGCCGCCAGCCCCGCGGCACCCGCGCCGACCACCGCCATCCGTGCCCGCTCATGCATGCCTCAATTCTCTCGCGCACGCGCGGCGCACGCAAAGGAGCAGACGACGCGATCGATTTCGTTGGACCCGTTGACCCTGCGGTGAGTCGGATCAGGCGGACCGGCGGCCGTACGGTAAGGACGGCATCGGTCGCACTTTGCCACCCCAAATGAATGCCGACACCCGCGGCCGCGGCATCGGTTCGACTCGCATATGGATCACGATCCCCGTGGCGGGCGTCTTTCGCTCGCCGCCGGACCGCTCGTTCTCGGAACTCATCATCGCTCCCTCCGGCATCGCTGCCTCGCGTATGTCGCGCGCGAACCACGGCACGAGCCGTACCGGACCCGCACGATGGACGCAAGATGTTTCGGGAACGATCCTTAGGCGAGTCAGCTCGCCGCGCGCAGATCCGCTCGCGTCCTGTTCAGAGGACGCTTAGTCGTGTCATTACGACACGATTTGCGCCACCGGCGGTAATCGGGGAGCTTCAGCCGCTCGAGTAGCAATACGTCGACGGCGTCGCACAGCAGGATCTCGGTGAGGGGATATTGCCCGTCGGGCGAGTCGAAGAGCCGGCTGACGGCGTGCTCCGCGACCTCGAGCAGCTCGTCACGAGTGAGGGTCGACTTGTACTCCTCGATCTGCTCGTCGACCCAGTCGTGATAGCGCTGGCGGGAGGCGACGTCGCGTGCGGTCATTCGGCCCGTTGATCGTCCGTCGTTGTTGTCCAGCGTCCATGCGACTGAACGACTATAACCGATTGTTGCTCAACGATCAACGCGCCAATGCGTTGCGGGGCGACTCTGCTGCCGCGGTGTGCTCGACGCGGTTCTCGAGGCGCAGGAGCAGCTCCTCCATGACCTGGAGGTCATAGAGCGACGTGGTCTTGAGCAGTCGATCCGCGCGGAGCAGGTCATCGAGGGCGGCGTCCAGCTCGCGGGCGTTCCAACGCCTGGCCTGCTGGGTGATGCGTTTGGCGAGCCAGCGCTGGTGCGGCGGCAGCGCCTGACCGAGCGCGGTCTCGCCGCCGGTCGCGGCGATGGCGAGCCGCAGCAGATGGGTGCCGATCGCGATGACGAGGCCCACGCCGGTTTCGCCCGAGCCGAGCAGGACGGCGAGGGTTTCGCGCGCAGGGCCGAAGCGGCGGTCGCCTACGGTGTCGATCCAATCCCAGCGATTCTGTTTAGGGACCGGTCCGACGACGGCGGCGACGTCTTCCTGGCGGATGCGCGCGCGATCGCCTATGTAACCCGCCAACTTTTCGAGTTCCTGGACGAGGACGCCGAGGTCGGTGCCGGCGGCTGCGGCCAGCGCCCGCGCCGCGGCGGGCTCCAGGTCGATGCCCTGCTGTTCCGCGCGCGCGATGAGCCAGTCGGGCACGTCGCCGCTCGGGATCGACCGGAACTCGACCGAGACGGCGTCGCGGGTGAGCTGTTGGTAGAACTTCGCCTTGGACCGGTCGGGCAGCCGCGCGATGAGGACGAGTGCGAGGCCGGGGACCGGGCGCGCGAGCACGTCCTCGACCGCGGTGCGTAAGGGCGCTGAGGTCGCCAGCGCCTGCGCTTCACGGACCACGACGACTCGCCAGTCCGCCAGCATCGGCGGCGTCTGACAGAGAGACGCGAACGTTTCGGGTGTCACCGTCGCGCCGCGGACCTGGTCGAGATTGAAGTCGCGGGTCGAGCGGGCGACGTGCGCGGCGATGATGGTCTGCGCGGCACGTTCTTTCAGGAACTCTTCGTCTCCGTGAAGAAAAAAGACGC
>JBOHRM010001069.1:0-8258 GCA_050732715.1 Longimicrobiales bacterium | reverse complement strand
ATGTCGAGCACGACGTAGCCGCGCGCGGCGAGCAGGTGGTGGAACATGTACTCGCGGTAATACGAGGACCACCAGTTGTGCACGTTCTGGAGGTACCCGGCGCCGTGGACGAAGATGACGCCCGCGCCGTTCGGCTCGGCGCCGAGCTGCTCGGGACGGTAGATGCGCGCGGGCACGCGCACGCCGTCGTTGGCGACGACGTGCACGATCTCGGGCGCGATCCACGGGAACGACCGCCACTCTTCGGTGGGCGATGTGGTGACGCGGCGCGGCGCGGCGCTCGCGCGGTTGTCCGCGATGAAGAGGTCGGGCGGCTGATTCGCGACCGAGTGGACGAAGGCGATGCGCTGGCCATCGGGCGACGGCGTGGCGTCCTGCCTCCCGGGCATCGTCGTGATGCGCTCGCGGCCGCCGCCATCGAACGCCATGTGGTAGAAGTGCTGCTCGTGCGGCGTGCCTTCGTTCGTCTGGAGGTAGAAACGGTCGCGGTCCGGCGAGACCTCGACGCTGTGAACCTCCCACGGCCCGCTCGTGAGCTGGCGTCGCGCCGAGCCGTCGGTCGCGGCGGTGTACAGGTGCGCGTAGCCGTCGCGCTCACTCACGAAATAGACGGTTCGGCCGTCGGGCAGCCAGCCGGCGCAGCCGAACCAGAACGCGCACGGTCCGGCGACCCACGCGTCGTCCTGATGGTGCGTGACGAGCTTGAGCTCGCCGCTGCGGGCATCGAACGTCCACAGCCACGCGTCCTTGAAATCATTGCTCGCGGCGCCGATCAGGCCGGCAGTGCCGTCTTCGTTCCATCCGAGAAAACGGACGCCGGAGGGACCGGGCCGTTTCGCGGTGTCCTCCGCGATGGCGGCGGCCGCCGCCTCGACGTCGAGCCACTGCACCGAGCCGTCAGTGATCGACAGCACGCCGGCTCGCCCGCCCGAGCTTTGGGCATCGCCGACTTTCGTGCGCACCTCGCGCGTTTCCGTATAACCCGATTCGGTCACCCATTCGGGGATCACGGTGCGCCGGTCCGAATCGTCGTTATCGACATCGGTGATGAGCATGGCGTAGCGGCCGTCCGGCTCGATGGTGACCCCGGCCGTTCGCTCGTTGCGCTCGAGGTAGACGGGCTTCAGTGGCGCTCGCTCGCGCTCCGCGCTGTCGCGCGCCTCTTCGCGCTCGCGCTCCGCGACCCGACGCCGGACGTGCTCGAAGAGCGTGGCCTGTTGCTCGGTCAAGAACCCGCGCTGACCCGTCGGCCCGTCCGGCTCCGTGGGCGCGGGGCCACTCCGCACGTCGGTGACCTGACGCACCATGCCGTCGCCGAGCGCAAGGCGGAATACGTCGCCCTCGCGAACGAAATAGAGCGCGGACCCGTCGCGGCTGAAGACGGGCGTTGACTCGCTCGCCCGTGTCGCCGTGAGCTGCCTCACGCGGAGCGAGCGCCGGTCGATCAGATACAGGTCTCCATCGGAGGCGACGGCGCGCCACCGATCGTCCTCGGAGCTTGGACCCGGTGCGATGAGGACGCCGAGCGAGTCGGCCGCGGCGTCGCTCAAGCGTTCAGGCTCGCCGCCCTCGGCGCGCACGCGGTACTGCGCGGTCGGCTCGTCCCACGCCAACCCGCCCGGCTTCCAGCGGAAGAATACCCATTCGCCATCATCGCTCCAGCGGACGGCGCTCGGCGCGTCGCCGACGTGCTCGGGCCCGAGCATGACGTTCGCAACGCTCAGCTCGAACGCGGTCGCAGACAGGTCGACCGGCGTCTCCCGCTCGGTCGTGACCTGCGCGGCGATGTTCCCCGGCACGGCCGCCACGCCGCCGACCGTCAGCCACACCCAAGTCCATCGCTTCATGGCCAAACTCCTTGTGTACGAATTCGGAACTCGGAACCCTCTTCTCAGTTTTCCATGCCGCCGCCGCGGCACCAGCGGTGCCCGAAACGGGTGGTGGGGCCGGGGCAACCCGGAACCCGGAACCCGTTTCTCTAAGTCCAGTCGCCGAACGATATGCCGAGGTCCCGCGCGGTCTGTACGGTGTCCGAATCGATCGGCACGCGTTTCAGCTGCGCGACGGCCTCGCCGAGCGGCACCGCGCGAATCTCGGGTGGCTCGAGCGCGACCATGGTGCCGAACTGACGCTCGAGCACGCAGCGGACGGCAGCAGCGCCGAAACGCAACGCGATGAGCCGGTCGTACGCGGTCGGCGTGCCGCCCCGTTGCAGGTGCCCGAGCACGAGCGCGCGCGTCTCATAGCCCGTTTGGTCCGCGATCTCACGCGCGAGCCGCTCCGCGATGCCGCCGTACCTCGCCTCCTGCCCCGGCGCTCGCGCCTCCACGATCGAGGCAGCGCCTTCCACGGCACGGCTGCCCTCCGCCGCCACGACGATCGCGAAACGATTGCCGCTGCGGTAGCGATCATGAACCTTGTCGCAAATGCGATCGAGCCTGTACGGGATCTCCGGGATGAGAATCACATCCGCCGTCGCGCTCAGGCCCGAGTGCAGTGCGATCCAACCGGTGTGGCGGCCCATCACCTCGACCACCATGACACGCTCGTGGCTCTCCGCCGTCGAGTGCAGCTTGTCGAGCGCGTCGGACGCCGTCTGGACCGCGGTGTGGAAACCGAACGTGACCTGTGTCACGGCGAGGTCGTTGTCGATCGTTTTCGGCACGCCGACCACGGGCAGTCCCAGCGCGCAGAGCCGCTGCGCGATGTGGAGCGAGCCGTCGCCGCCGATCGCGATCAACGCATCGAACCCGTGCTCGCGGAACGCGGAGACGACCTCGGCGGACCGATCGACCGCGATGCGTTTCCCGGACGCGTCCGTGGTCGGCCACGCGAACGGGTCGCCGCGATTCGTCGTGCCGAGGATCGTACCGCCGAGGTGCGTGATGCCGCGCACAGCCTGACGGTCCAGCCGCGTGATCGCGTCCTCGCCGAGCAGTGCGCCGTAACCGCGGCGGATCCCGTACACCTCCCAGCCGTGCTGCATCGATGACAACACAACGGCACGGATGACGGCGTTCAAACCCGGCGCGTCGCCGCCGCCGGTGTTGATGGCGATGCGTCGGATCGGCTGGCTGCTCATCAATGAGTCTTCGGTGAAATCGATGAACGAGAACCCAGGCTAGCCGGCCGTGGCGATCCGTGTCAACCGACGATCGCCGAAGTCCGCCGAGATCGGCGAAGGAGGGCGCGGTCACGGCGGGGGTGAGTCAACTCGGGGGCGACGGGGTACAACCCGCGACGTGGCCACCGGGCCGCCGCGACTCGATCCCGCAGAAAACGGAGCCGCCACATGCCAACGGAGAAGGACGTCCGCCGGGCGTTGCGCAAGGTCAAGGACCCCGAGCTCGACCTCGACCTCGTCGTGCTCGGGTTGGTCTATGACATCGACGTACAAGACGCCCACGTGAAAGCGACGATCTCGTTGACCAGCCCGTTCTGTCCCGCTGCCAACCAGATCATCGACGACGCGCGTTCCGCGATCGAGCAGGTCGACGGCGTGTCGAGCGCCGAGATCGAGCTCACGTTCACGCCTCAGTGGACTCCCGAACGCATCGACCCGATCATCCGCGCGTCGCTCGGAATCTGAAAATCGGTTCCCGGCTCCCGGTTGTCGAGTCGTTCGCTTGGTGGCAGGGCATATTCGGGAACGGGCAACCGGGAACAGGACAACGGGGAATCGAAAAATTGCGCGCGACGCTGAACGGGATCGACATGGAATGGCGCGAGCGCGGCGAGGGTGATGCGATCCTGTTCATCCACGGGTTCCCGTTCAACTCGGCGATGTGGGAGCCGCAGCTCGAGCATGTGCCAAGCGGCTGGCGCGGCATCGCGCCTGACCTGCGCGGCTTCGGCGCGACGGCGGAGGGCGTCGAGGACGTCTACTCGATGGAGCTGTTCTCCCGCGACCTGGCCGCGCTCCTGGATCATCTAGATATCCAGCAGTGCGTCGTCTGCGGGTTGTCGATGGGCGGCTACATCGCGTTCCAATTCTGGCGCTTGTTTCGCGAGCGCGTGCGCGCGGTGGTGCTGAGCGACACGCGTGCCGAGCCCGATTCACAAGAAGGGCGGACCGCGCGGTACCGGCTGGCGGAGCGCGTTCGCGCGGAGGGCGTGCACGCCGCGATCGAAGTGATGCTGCCGAAGCTGATCGCGTCCAACACGCGGCTGACCCAGCCGGGCGTGGTCGATCACGTCGCCGCGATGATGCGCCAGACGCCGGCCCAGACGATTGCGCGCGCACTTGCGGGCATGGCAGAGCGGCCCGACGCGGCGCCGATCCTGGCGACGATCGACGTGCCGGCGCTCGTCGTGATGGGGGCGGACGACGCGATCACGGGCCGCGGCCCCGTCGAGTCGCTCGCTCGTGGCATCCGTGGCGCGCGCATGGTCACGATCGACGCGGCGGGCCACGTGCCCAACCTCGAACAGCCGGATGCGTTCAATCGCGCGTTGGCTTCGTTCCTGACGAACCTTCCGGCGGCACGCCGCCACACGCCCACGTCGCCTACACGGCTGTAGGCGTTGCGTGTCCTGTGGCTATCGCATGGCAAGCGTGAAGCCACCGTGTCGATGCATGTGCCGGAGCACTTCGCATGCTTGATCGACTTCGCTGGGCGTTACCCGCGAGACATCGAGCCGGTAACTCCGGCGACGTGTGTCAATGTCGACGTAGGAGCCGTCAACGACAATAGCGTGGGCGATATCGCGATCCTCGTCCCAATGTAGCTCGTGAGACCCGCTCACCCCTTGCTCCTCTGGAGGTAACAGGAGTTCGTACTTCGGGGTGCGCTGGAGAATGAGACTAGCGATCTCATATGGATCGACCAAGTCGACCGCGAAAGCCACGATAAGGTCGTCGCCATCGTCAAGGGTGATGAATGAGACAGACTCGTGGCCGTCTCGAGATCAGGTTCACCTTAATGGCCGAACCGCGGCCGTAGATCCGGTGGTCCGGAATCCAGGTAAGTGGTTGGGTCGCGCGATCACGATCTCCTTTACCGGCCATTGGGGCCTGGCAGCTCTAATGCCAGAGCTCGAACTGCGGCGCAACTTCCTCGCGAATTACGACGACGCCGTCGAAATATTCATTCCAGTTTGCCGTGACGGTCCTTCCAAGCAATCGTGATGGCACGCGTCCGAACTGTTGCAGGCGTTCGCGGTCGAGAAATATCCACGCAGCATTGCCTATAGTGGCGCGCGCCTCGAGCGAGGTCGCTGGCAATTCCGGAAGTGCCGTGGCCGGCCTTCCCGCCATGGAGGATTCGCCTGCTAATGCGGTAAAGCCAATTGACACGACGCTCCCCGAAGTGGCGATGAGGTACTCGCCGAGTGGCTTGTTCGTGAGCTGACCTTGCTTGCGCGCAGCATGAACCGTCGCGGTCCACACAATGACTTTACTTCCGTGCGGTAGTTGGGTTACATACCACAGCAGGTTGTCTCGCATTACTTCGTCGCGGCTGCGCGCATTTGTGGCGGTCACCTGCCGTTCCACATACGTCTTGAAATTCTGGAGCAACACGTCCTTGGATTCAGCCGCCATCGCCGCACACTGCTGCAGCCGCTGCTTCTCCAGTGCATTGAACGGCTGGGCGTCATCGTAGCCCCACTCCAGATTACGCTTGACCGTCGCCTTGCACTCCGGCGGCGTCATCTCCGGCAACTTCTGCCTCGCGTAGTGCGATGTGACGCTGACCTGATCATCAAGTCCGCCGAGCAGCAGGCGTTTCGAAAGCGCACTCTCGTACAACCAGGAGCGGTGCGGCGCGAGCTCCTGAGTGAGCCAGAATCGTCCAACGGCATTCTTCAGTAGCGATGGTTCCGCCGTTCCACTACGAATGGCATCATACAGGCCAACAAACTCGTAAATGGGAGCTTCGAATAGCACTGCATTGAAACCGCATTCCCTCACCAGCTCCTGAACGATTCTTGCCTTGAGCGCGAATGTCCTGGCCTCGCCGTGACTCGGAAGCTCCCCGAGCAGGACGACATTCTTTGTGCAGAGGCTCTTCGCGATAGTCCGAACGTCTCGATCAGCGTGGGAACCGGACCCGCAACCTCCGCTGACAATGAATGTGGCAGCGATTAGACCCAGTGATTTCAATCGCCCCCGCTCCCCCGTCAACATCGACAAAAGCCGAAAGATTCGCATAAGGACCTTGCAATACGGCGGGAACGGTACGCGCACGTCCAACCTTCCCCTTGTTCCGGGACTCGGCCGCCGCAGGTTCGCGTTGTTCGATCTGCGCCGACGTTCAATTGAGAACCAGAGCCACGATCAGGATCATCGTTGTCGTTCGTGATCGACGGCGGATGCCCGTCCCAGGATCAAATTCCACTAGCCGGTACATCGCGACAGCTTTCAACCTGACGTGAACGCGGCGGTTCGATCCCACGCTCTCGCTTCACAAGATTCTGACCCCTTCAGTCGTCCCTTGACCCAGGCGGCGCAAGAAGCGAAACGGCACGTCTACTAATCTGCTCCATGCGCCTCTCCTGTTCGCGGGCCCACTTAGGAAGCGCCATCGCGCTGCCCGCGACCAGGCCACCACCGAGCAAAGAAAAGAACGCCGGAACCGCAAGTCTGTAGTCAAGGGCGTCCTTGCCGAGGAGAACCATGAGGATCATGAGGGCGAACGCCAAAACAAATCCACCTAGAACGATCCCAACCACCGCCGCGTTCGAATCTTCCAATCGCAACCGGTGGCCTGTCTCAGTGGGCTCGATAAAAGCGTGCAGCTTTCCGTTAGACCACTCTCGAAGTCCACCATGCGAGGTCACTTCTCCCTTCCCGCCAAACGTCGTGCGTAACTCTGCGATGAGCAGCTCCCATTCTCGGTCCGAGGGGCTACGAGGAAGAGGCACGACTCTCCCGACGGATGTCGGCAATCCGGCAGTAGTGCCACGAGGGACGGATTTTCCGCGCCCCTCAAATGCCGCGACCGCTTGCGTGATACGGTCCGGGGGCAGCCCAACCTCGCGCCCGACCTCTCGCAGCTCGACAAGCGTCAAACCATCGACCGCGGGGAGAGACTTTGCAGGACCGTCTTCCTGATCGATGGCCAGATCGAGAATCTGCCGGATTTCGTGGTCCTGGTACCTGCGCTCCTTGCTCATGTCGAACACCACAATCCTTAGGTATGACAGATGTCCGGCCGCGACTCTCGACCGCGCCATCGACGCTCTATCGGGCCCCTCAATCTACTTTCAAGGGACCTCCATGTGCGACCAGAAGTTGTTTCACATAGCATTTCCACGGTTGCCGAACCCGACCGGAGGGTTGGTGGCGGAGGGCTCGCCCGGCCCGGAGCAGGGAACCGTTCACTTAGGCGTTGCGGCAAGATCGCCCCGCCCCGTCGGCGTGTCTGAACCCTCAGACTGCCTAACGCGTTGGCGTTCACCTGCGGGCGCCGGAGGCGACCGTCAGGTGCCACGCCCCGTTAGCCAGCGCATCGATTCGAACATCCCAAGGTGTGCTGACGGCTCCGGGCTTGCGCCAGTCGCCGGGAGCAGCTAGGTTACATGTAACCGAGGTAGGATGAGGTGCTAAACCATGCCTAGAGCTGAGCGGCCGAAGTCGTCCCGAGAGAAGGTCCGAGCCCACCGTGAGCGCTTGCGGCGTCAGGGGCTGAGACCTATCCAAATCTGGGTCCCTGATGTCCGCTCCACCCGATTCAAGGCGGAGGCTCATCGACAATCCCTTCTCGTCGCACAGAGCCCTCACGAACGCGAGGATCAGGACTTCGTGGACGCCGTTTCCGACCGCGACGATTCTTGAAACGCGGCGAGGTCTGGACCGTGGCGGGCGGCGTGGATTACGCTGGCAAACCGCGCCCGGCCGTGATCGTACAGGACGATCATTTCGACGCGACACGCTCGATCACGATCTGCCTCTTCACCACCGACTCCACGGAAGCGCCGCTTTTCCGAATCCGCGTAAAGCCAAACGACAGAAACGGGTTGCGAACGGCGAGTAGCCTCATGGTCGACAAGCTGACGACGGTACCGAGGGAGAAGCTCGGCTCGCGCACCGGTCGGCTCGACGCGGAGGACATCGTTCGCCTTAATCAAGCCATGCTCGTGTTTCTCGGCCTGGCGCGGCCGGTCCAGAGAAACACATGAGCCACACCGATTTCCATCAGTTCTGTCTAACGCGAATTATGCCATTGATGGCTGGATCTAGCGGGTCCAGAAGCGTCGACGCGCCTGGTCCCCCAACTCATACTTACCGCTATCCTTTGACCGGCTTGGACATATAG
>JBOHRM010001068.1:0-4548 GCA_050732715.1 Longimicrobiales bacterium | reverse complement strand
ACACCGGATCCAGCACCGATATCGTAATTTGCGCACAACCCCTACGCTGGACCCGCGGTAGCTCGGATTCCCATCCGTCGCGTCCAGCGGCATGAGGTAAGCTCGAAGTCCGTGTCTCGGTCAGTATCGAGAGTGACTATGACCGCCGCTGATTTCGTCCCGCTCGGCGAGGCCCAGGATCGCAACCGTTTATCCGAGAATGCTGCGCAGACCGTTGAGTGATCTCGTCCGCAGCTCGAGGTTCCTCGTCGTGCTGAGCATCTTCTCCGCCGCCGTCGCACTCGGTTCAGCGCTACAGATGCGAGGCGAGGTGCGACTCGTGAGCATCATCCTTCTGTTCGGCGGCGGGTTCGGAGCGATGCGGCCACTGCTCAGGGGAGTCCCCAAAGATGACGCTTGTGAATAATCGGCTGCGGGCACGCTCGACCTGTGTGGCCGTGCTGGCCGGACACGCCTTCTCGCAACGCTCGGCGACAACAGCGCTGGCCAGCAGGCGAGTAATGAGGCGGCGCAGGGCGAGAGCATCGATGACGTCGTGACAGAGGCAGCCGCGCTTCTACCTCCCCATTCCGTACGCGCTCGATGCGCGCGGGATGGACAACTGGCACAGCGACAACTGACAGATGCCCGGGCGGCTGCGGCGCGGGGTCACGGTCGAGCGGGCGCAGCGATGCTTCAGCCGCAAGGGTGCAGCTTCCAGGGCCAGTTCTCCGCGGAACGGGGCGAGAAGCTCGGCCGTCTCAGCCATTCCTGGCTCTGCTGTTCGGTCATCGAGGCGCCCGTCGCCGATTGCGGGAGCGCGCGGTAATTGGTTTCGCGATGCGGGTTGCCCTTCTGCGACTGATTTGGCGAATCCGCCAGTCAAGCTTTCCCACTGCTCTCAGGGTTTCTTCCGGGAGCTCGTGGAGGACGTACAGTAGCCGATACGTTTGAGGAGAAGCGACCTTGCTCGTCCGTAGCTTGGATGCATATCCTGGCGAAAAGGAGCCAATCCTCTCAATCTCCTGCTGGGTCAATCCTTGTGCGCAGAGCTCGTCGATCCACTTCCTCTGCTGTGCGATCCGCTTCTCTCGGTAAGTAGACTCGAGAACCTCGTCAAGAGCGACCGACATAGCTGGGCTCAGAACCATATCCCCGCACGTATCACACACAAGAACCTTGAGATCGGCGTCAACCACGACGTCCGGATCATCCTTGTATGGAAATGTTCTGCCTTCAATGCTCTCGAGGCGAACCACACCTTTGCCGCAGTTCGCACACGGCCGCTCACCATTCTTCTTCATTTTCAAAACCCCCATGGCGACTTGCGTACAACGCCTTTCATCGTTTTCAGGTCGTGCTCCGCAGGGTGACATGAGGCGATCGCCGGTTGATTCGGATCGGACATGTCGATCTTGAAATACCACCCTTCTCCTTCCACGATCTGTCCATAAACGTCTTGCTTGAGTCCGTTCTCCGTTTCCAGGGAATGCGCGTAGTCAGCGTCCGTCAGCGCTGCCAACAGCTTCGTGGCAATCTTCCGTGCCTCGCGATCCGTGCACTTGTTAAGGCCACGCAGTACCGAACCTGCCCTTTTCTCGTACAGGTGGAATTGGCCAACCTTAAGCTTTCGCTGTATCTCGGCAAGCTTGTAAATTGGCCCGGGTATCCGCTTCCCGCCTGCCGTTTTCATATTTGTACTGGGTCCAAAGTAGCCATATCCAGAGCATCGGTCAAGGCGCCTCGTCGCTCCGGGCGCTTCCCCATCCCTCGGGCCGCCCTGAGAGGCGATTGTGCGAAGAGGGGAAAGGTAACCAAGGGCGCCATAGCAGATCGGGTAACCCAGCTCCGGTTGCTCCGGCAGACGTCGGAAGGCGAGTTCCGGGAGGCGATGAACACCGCGTGCAAGCGCGGCGCCGGCTTCAGGCGCTGCTCGGAGAGCAAGGCTGAGACGTCGTAGCGCTGCAGACGTCCCATGATGAGGTCGCTTCTCGGTGAGGCCCTACGCGCGCGGGGCCGTCCCTGCTGCCCGGGATCCGGTCCGCAGGTCCATAGAGTCTCCTTGCTCGATCGCGTCTGACGCGACATATTTCGTTGCGACCCGCTTCACAACGGGTTTCCAGGAGGCAGCCTATGGCCCGGACGCAGCGACGCCGCCACACGGCAGCGTCGGGGGCTCACAACGGATTCGTGATCATGCGACTCGACTCGGCGCGCCGCGTGTTCCGTTCCGACGCTGCGGTGGCAGAAGCGCTCGGCGTGAACCGCACGCAGCTATCTCGATGGCGGGAGGGCCGCACACCTGATCCGGAGAATCTCGATCGGCTCGTCGGACTGGATGCGGTGGTCCAACTGCTGACCGGATTCTTGAGCGAGACCACGATCCCGAAGTGGCTGCGGTCGCCGAACCCGCGGCTCGGTGATCGAACGCCGCTTTATATGTTGCAGCGCGGGCGGCTCCCGGATGTGATCGCGGCGATTCAGGCTGAGAAGAGCGGAACGTTTGCGTGATCTCTGCGTGGAGAGTCTTTCCCTGGAATCCGCGAGTGGCTGATGGCGAGCCGTTCACGGCCGCGTTCGTTCCCGGCGGTCAGGCGTATGGACGTTTCGACCTGCCGGGCGAGGATGCTGGAGTTCGCTACTACGCGGAATCGCCTGAGCACGCGATCGCAGAGAAGATCGTGCGACTACGGAACCAGTCGATCGACGATGCCGACCTGCTCGAGTTCGGTTTCCGGCTAGCACTCGTCGAGGTTCGAATCGACGTTCCCACGCGGACGCCGGTTTTCGACCTGTGCTCGGCGGAGTCGCTCCGGTCCTTGCGCATTGAACCGGATGAAACGGCATTTCGGGATCGGCGCTCGACGCAGGGGATCAGTCAACGTATTTACGACGCAGGCTACGTCGGTCTCCGGTGGTGGTCCGTTTTCAGAGGGGAGTGGCACACATTCGCGCTTTACACGGAGCGAGTGCCCTCCGATCGGCTGCGCTTCGAAGACCCCGACCCGCTGACTTTGGATCACCCCGCACTGCGTGAGACCGCGGACGAGCTTGGAATCGCCATCTGATCCGAACGGAATTCTCGGCCATACCGTTCAGACTCAAGAGCGGTGCCGACCGCGTTCGGGTCGGTGCCCGACTGAGTCGCGATGGATACGTCGTCGCTACTGGATCGACACAGTGTGTGCTTGACGGCCCTCGGGTCGACGCCGGATTCTACGGATTCACGACATCAGACGAGCCGGTGCCGGGTGACGGAGCAACCGATGACGAGAACATGGAAGTCGATCTGGGCTTGGTGCGTCGGCCTGGCGGGCGCGTTTTTACTCGCGGCTTGCGGTCCCGGCGGTGACGCCGAGTCCGCCGTCGCCGCGACCGCGCCACGCTTCGAAGTCCCCGACTGGGCGGGCCTGCCTTGGTTCAAGGGCAACACCCACACGCACACAACGGAGAGCGACGGCGACTCGTCTCCCGAGGTCGTGATCGAATGGTACCGCGACCATGGTTATCGCTTCCTCGTCCTCTCGGATCACAACGTCTTCACGAATCCGGCGCGCTTCGCGCACCTGACGGATTCGACGTTCATCCTCATTGCCGGCGAAGAGGTGACGAGCGCATTCGAGGACCGTCCGGTGCACGTGAACGGGCTGGGGATTCCGGGCGTCGTCGATCCCCGCGTCGCAGAGAACCTGGTCGCCACAATTCAGGCCAACGTCGATGCGATCCGCGAGGTCGACGGCGTGCCGCACATCAACCACCCCAACTTCCAGTGGGCCTTCGGTGCAGAGGAGCTTGCGCAGGTCGAGAACGATCGCCTGCTCGAGATATTCAACGGCCACCCGACCGTCCACAACCAGGGTGGCGGCGGCACGCCAGGTCTCGAAGAGGTGTGGGACATCCTGTTGACCGGCGGCAAACGGATCTACGGGATCGCCGTCGACGACGCCCACCACTTCCAGGGCGAGTTCTCATCCGAGCGGGCGAACCCGGGCCGAGGTTGGATCGCAGTCCGCGCCGATTCGCTGGACGGCGCCGAGATCCTCCGTAACCTCGAGGAGGGCCTCTTCTATGCCAGCACCGGCGTCGAGCTCGCCGATGTGGTCGTGACGCCGACGCGGCTCGAAGTCCACATCGAGCAGGACCGCAACTTCCGCTACACGACGCAGTTCATCGGCAGCGGTGGCGAGGTGCTCCTCACGTCGCTCGAGAACCCCGCGGTGTTCGAGCTCGAAGGCGAGGCGCTGTACGTCCGCGCGAAAGTCACCGATTCCCGTGGCGACGTCGCCTGGGTGCAGCCTGTGTTCATCGCCGTAGACTGACGTCCGGCCGCCGATCCGGCCGGCGCCCGCTGAACCGATCCCGTCTGCGCCGGTATGGCGGTTCGAGCCTAGCAATCATTGCCTTGCTGGCGGCCTCCTTGTACGTTGCCCTCGAGCGTGAAATGAAACCTGAGAATCTCGTGCGATCTCAGGCGATGAAGCCGAGGCGCGGCGCTGCCGCGCGCGAGGCGCCGATTCGTGATCCGCAGCGCCCCGACCCCACCTAGCTGCTCGAGGAGTCGTGTCATGT